>CAZDLB010000021.1:0-14261 GCA_964505995.1 uncultured Zetaproteobacteria bacterium | reverse complement strand
GGCGAGGCCGTGGCCATCGGCACGCTGATGGCGGCCAGGCTCTCCGAGTATCTCGGGCATGCGCCGCAGGGGATCGAGGAGCGCATCCGCGCCTGCTATCGGTCCGCGGGACTGACCACCGATGTGCCGCGATTCGAGCCGGATGCGTGGCTGGATGCGATGGGGCATGACAAGAAGAATGTCGGCAGCCGCATCCGCTATGTGCTGTTGCGCGACATCGGCGATGCCTTCGTGGCCGGGGATGTGCCCGACGAGGCCATTCGCGAGCTGATCGCCTCCTTTGCATAGGGGCCGGATAAGCAAAAGGGACTGCGATGCAGTCCCTTTGTGCAACTGGAGCCGATGATCCGACTTGAACGGACGACCTGCTCATTACGAGTGAGCTGCTCTACCAACTGAGCTACATCGGCATCATTCGATGGGCGGCGGATATTAGCAAGAAATTCGCGGAAGAAAAGCGGCTGTGTTCAGGTATGCGTCGGACGAAGCGCCTGAATGGCCGCGAGCAGGGCCGGACCGGCCGTTTCGGTGCGCAGGATTCGCGGGCCGAACCGCAGCGGCAGAAAGCCAAGCGCCTCCAGGCTTTCCATGTCCTTCGGGCTCCAGCCGCCCTCCGGACCGATGGCGAGAGCGATCGAAGCCGCGCGGCAAAGCTGCGGCTGCAGGGCCGGAAGCTCCTGTTCCGCTTCGGGATGCAGGCACAGCCTCAGGGCTGCGGCTTCGGCGATGCCCGATTCGATCCCATCATGCCAGGCCAGCGTCGGCACAAGCGTGCGGCCGCTCTGTTCGGCGGCCTCGACGATGATCCTGCGCCAGCGCTGCATGCGTTTCTCCCGTCGTCTCTCATCCAGCTTCAGGCTGGATCGCTCGCTGCGGACGATGCGAAAGCCGGCCGCGCCCAGCTCGGTGCCCTTCTGCAGCACGGTATCGATCTTCTCACTGCGACAGGCTGCCTGGATCAGGTATATGCTGCAGTCCAGTTCCCGGTCCACGTCGCGGTATTCAAGAACCTCGCAGGCCGTTTCTTCTCTGGAGGCGGTGGCAAGCCGGGCGAGGTATTCGCCACCGCGCCCATTGAACAGGATGACATGCTCTCCAGCGATCAGGCGCATGACATTGCGCAGGTAGTGACCCTGATCCGGAGGCAGGGCAACGCGCTGGCCGACGGCCAGTTGCGTGTCGACATGGAGGCGGCATGGCATGCGGGCAATTCGGCCGCAAATCGCGATCCTGCGCAAGCGCTTGACCTCGAAAGGCGAAGCCTCAGGCTACCGTCATGTTTTTCGGCGAACTGAATTCCCAGCACTGGATTCCCGTGCGGCAATGGTCGGCCTCCGAGGCCGGGGTGGACCGGGATACGGCGGCCGTGCTGACGATCGCAGGCTCCCTGACGCGCTTTCTGGAACGGCGTTTTGCCATCCGGCTGGACGTGCGGCTGCACGATCAGTTCGTCGATCACGCGACGGCCGCAGAAGCCGAGATGCTGGAATGCGCGCCCGGGTCTACGGCGCTGCGGCGGCAGGTGTCGCTGATGCACCGGGGATCGGTGCTGTTCGATGCCGAATCCGTGCTGCCCCTGCAGGATCTGCCGGCGGATCTGATGCGTGAGCTGCAGGAGGGCAGGCGTCCGCTCGGCAACCTGCTTCTGGATCGCGGGCTGTCGCTGTCGCGTTCGGATCTGAGTGTCGCGCGCATCGAAAGCGACGGGCGCTACCATGACTGCTGGGCCAGGCGTTCGGTGCTGCGCTCGCCGGCTGGCACGCGGGCGCTGGTTGTCGAGGTCTTTCATCCGGAGATGTGGAAGCGGCTGGCGCGGGCACGGCCGCGCTACTGAAGGGGCGATGCGTCTGCCCGTGGCTTGTTCTTGCGGCATGACGGGTTTATCATTGCGCAGCACACGGGGGCGACTTGGCTTCGACGAAGATGCTGAACCCTGTGGGGCATGCCGGGTGGTTGGCCCCGTAAAAAGCTGACAGTTTGTTATAACTGCAAACGACGACGTAGAACTCGCTTACGCTGCGTAAGTGACCCCGCTCCCGAGGTGTCCATCCCTTGGGGATCCGGGGCCATCAGATGGACTCGCCATCCGGAGCTGGAGACTCGTGGCTTCGGGGGTTAAACGGTTACGAGTCGACCCTTGGGGCATCTTGTCCGTTTGATTTCCCTTGGGTGCTGTGGAAACGGACTAAGCATGTAGAACCACAGGCTGATGGTTTTCGGACGCGGGTTCGAATCCCGCCGCCTCCACCATCTGCTCTGCGAGTGCCGTGATGCGACCGAGGATCGGCACGGCCAGGATATCGGGCTTCAGGGAGAGCCCGTGTTCCTTATCGGGAATTGGCTTTCTTGACCGGCTCTGGCCGCGATGGTAGCAAGCACAGCCGGTTCGAGGGGCGGCGCCAGGGGAGACTGGAAGGCAAGAGGAGGGAATCATGGGTGCGGCTTATTTGGCCAATGAATACATCCCGATCGTCATCTTTATCCTGATCGCCCTGATCATGGGTGTGCTGCCGCTGGTGCTGACCTATCTGCTGGCCGAGCAGCGTCCGGATGCCGAGAAGCTGTCCGCCTACGAGTGCGGCTTCGAGGCCTTCGAGGATGCCCGCATGCAGTTCGATGTGCGTTTCTATCTGCTGGCCATCCTGTTCGTCGTTTTCGATCTTGAATCCGCGTTTCTGTTTCCCTGGGCCATCGTGCTGAACAAGATCGGCCTGTTCGGATTCGTCGAGATGATGCTGTTTCTGATCATCCTGCTGGTCGGCTACATCTATGCCTGGAAGAAGGGGGCCTTGCAATGGGAATAGAAGGCGTACTTGAGAAGGGTTTCATTACCACGACGGCCGACAAGCTGATCAACGGCGCGCGCGCGGGTTCGCTGTGGCCGATGACCTTTGGCCTGGCCTGCTGTGCGGTCGAAATGATGCATGCGGGTGCCAGCCGCTACGATCTGGACCGCTTCGGTATCGTCTTCCGTCCTTCCCCGCGCCAGTCCGACGTGATGGTCGTGGCCGGCACGCTGATCAACAAGATGGCGCCGGCGCTCAGGAAGGTCTACGACCAGATGTCCGAGCCGCGCTGGGTGATTTCGATGGGTTCCTGCGCCAATGGCGGCGGCTATTATCACTATTCCTATTCCGTGGTGCGCGGCTGCGACCGCATCGTGCCGGTGGATATCTATGTGCCGGGCTGCCCGCCGACCGCGGAGGCGCTGCTTTACGGCTTTATCCAGCTGCAGGAGAAGATCAAGCGCACGAACACGATTGCGCGGTAATCGGATGGCGGATGAATCGATGACGGACGAGAAGCTGAACGAAGAGCGGGAAGGGCTCCACGACGACATCTCCGGCGCGGGCGAGACGGAATGGCCGGCGGAGGTGGCGGCGCTGAAGGAGAGGTTCGGGGGTGGCGTGCTGGCCATCGAGAAGGGGCTGGACTGCCCGACGGTCATGCTGTCCCGGGATGCGCTGGTCGAGGCCTGTCATTTCCTGAAGTCTTCCCATGCCTACGAGCAGGTCATGGACATCTGCGGTGTGGATATGAGCGAGTATCCGGGACATGCGGCCGACGCGCCGCGCTTTCAGGTCGTGTATCACCTGCTGTCGGTATCCCGGAACCGGCGCCTGCGACTGAAGGTGCAGGCGAACGAGCGCGATCTGGTCGATTCGGTGACCGAGGTCTGGCCGACGGCGAACTGGTTCGAGCGCGAGGTGTTCGATCTGTTCGGCGTGATCTTCAATCATCATCCGGATCTGCGTCGCATCCTTACCGACTACGGCTTCGAGGGTTACCCGCTGCGCAAGGACTTCCCGCTGACCGGTCGCGTGGAAATGTTCTTCGACGATACCCAGTGGCGCTGCGTGTACCGGCCGAACAAGGTCGAGAACCGCGAGCTGATACAGCGAACCTGGCCGGAGGGTGAACGTGGCTGAGATCAAGAACTATACGCTGAACTTCGGACCGCAGCATCCGGCGGCGCACGGCGTGCTGCGCCTGGTGACCGAGCTGGACGGCGAGGTCATCGAAAAATGCGATCCGCATATCGGTCTGCTGCACCGCGGCACCGAGAAGCTGTTCGAACACAAGACCTATCTGCAGAACGTGCCCTATTTCGACCGCTTCGACTATGTCTCGATGATGGCCAACGAGCACGCCTATGCGCTGGCGGTGGAGAAGCTGCTGGGCATTACGCCGCCGGAGCGCGGCCAGTACATCCGCGTGATGTTTGCCGAGCTTACCCGCATCCTCAACCACTGTCTGTGGCTGGGAGCCGTGGCGCTGGATATCGGCGCGATGACGGTGTTTCTCTACTGCTTCCGCGAGCGCGAGGATATCTTCGACTTCTACGAGGCTGTGTCGGGCGCGCGCATGCATGCGGCCTATTTCCGGCCGGGTGGCGTGGCCAAGGATCTGCCCGAGGGGCTGCTGGATCGCATCGAGGCGTTCACCGAAACCTTCCCCGGCTATGTGGATGAGTATGAAACCCTGCTGACCGAGAACCGCATCTGGAAGCAGCGCAATGTCGATATCGGCGTCGTCGACAAGGAGGCGGCGCTGGCCTGGGGCTTCTCCGGGCCGATGATCCGCGGCTCCGGCATCGCCTGGGACCTGCGCAAGACGCAGCCCTATGATGTCTATGATCAGCTGGATTTCGACATCCCGGTTGGCGTCACCGGCGATTGCTACGATCGCTATCTGGTGCGCGTCGAAGAGATGCGTCAGTCCAACAAGATCATCCGTCAGTGCATCGAATGGCTGCGCAAGCATCCGGGTCCGGTGAAGATCGACGACTACAAGCTGACGAATCCGCCGCGCGCCAGGATGAAGAGCGACATGGAGGCGCTGATTCATCACTTCAAGTATTTCTCCGAGGGCTACCATGTGCCGGAGGGCGAGGTGTATGCGGCCGTCGAGCATCCGAAGGGCGAGTTCGGCGTGTATCTGATCTCGGACGGCTCCAACAAGCCCTACCGCATGAAGGTGCGCGCCTCGGGCTTTGCGCACCTGGAGGCACTGGACTACATGTGCCGCGGTCACATGGTGGCCGACGTGGTCGCCATTCTCGGCACCCAGGATATCGTGTTCGGGGAGGTGGACCGATGAGTGCCATCGAGCAGCCGCAGTTCAGCGAGGCCCGCAAGGCCGAGATTGCCGCACTGGTCAGCCGTTACCCCGGCCCGCAGTCGGCCCTGCTGCCGGTGCTGCACATGGCGCAGGAGGATTTCGGCTATCTGTCCATGGAGGTGCAGAAGCTGGTGGCCGAGACGCTGGGCATCCGTCTGATGGCCGTGCGCGAGGTCGTGACCTTCTACACGATGTTCCGCGAGCAGCCCTGCGGCAAGTATCTGCTTGAGGTGTGCACCAATGCCGGCTGCATGCTCAACGGCGCCGATGAGCTCGTGGCGCACATGTGCGAGAAGCTGGGCATCAAGGTCGGCGAGACGACGCCGGACGGGCTGTTCACCGTCACCGAGGTGGAATGTGCCGGTGCCTGCGCCGGGGCCCCGGTCGTGCAGGTCAACAATGTCTACCATGAGAAGGCTACGCCCGAATCGATGGATGCGCTGATTGACAAGGTCCGGGCCGAAGCGGCCGAAGGAGGCAAGGCATGATTCCCTCCGATCCCAAGCAGGTGAAGCAGATCTGTTTCGACCGCATCCATATCCCGAATCAGCGCAAGCTTGCCGTGGCGCGCGAGAACGGCGCCTACAAGTTCCTGCCGACCGTGCTCAACGAGTTCGACTCCGGCAAGATCATCGACGAGGTCAAGATCTCGGGTCTGCGCGGCCGCGGTGGCGCTGGCTTCCCGACCGGCCTGAAATGGTCGTTTGTGCCGCGCAATACCGGCAAGCCAACCTACCTGCTGTGCAATGCCGACGAGGGCGAGCCGGGCACCTTCAAGGATCGTGACATCATGCGCTTCGATCCGCATCTGCTGATCGAGGGCATGATCATGGCCGGCTTCGCGCTCGATGTGCATGATGCCTACATCTACATCCGTGGCGAGTTCAAGCACGAGGCCGAGATCCTCAACGAGGCGATCCGCGAGGCCTACGAGGCCAATCTGCTGGGCGAGAACATCCTCGGCAGCGGCTATTCGATGAACCTGACCGTGCATCGCGGCGCCGGCGCCTATGTCTGCGGCGAGGAGACGGCGCTGATCGAGTCGCTTGAGGGCAAGCCCGGCCGTCCGCGCTTCAAGCCGCCGTTCCCGGCCGTCGAGGGCTTCTATCGCTGCCCGACTGTCGTCAACAATGTCGAAACGCTGTCAACGATTCCGGCCATCCTCGAGCATGGCGGCGAATGGCATGCGCAGATCGGCGAGCCGAACAATACCGGCTGCAAGATCTTCTCCGTTTCCGGTCATGTGAACAAGCCGGGCAATTATGAGGTGCCGATGGGCACATCGCTGAAGACGCTGATCGAGGATTACTGCGGCGGTCTTAAGCATGGTACGGTGCCGAAGGTCGTCATTCCGGGTGGCTCGTCCACGCCGTGGCTGACCGCCGAGCATTACGACACGCCGCTGACCTATGACGCGATGATCAAGGCCGGCTCGATGCTGGGCTCCGGCGCGATCATCGTCATGGACGAGACGACGGATCTGATCGCCGTGACCCGAAGGCTGTCGCATTTCTATGCCCATGAATCCTGCGGCCAGTGCACGCCCTGCCGCGAGGGAACCGGATGGCTGGAGCGCATCATGAACCGCATCGAGGCCGGTCAGGGCCGCCCCGACGACATCCAGGTGCTGCATGATGCCGCCGAGCACATGGCCGGGCGCACGATCTGCGCGCTGGCCGACGGCGCAGCGGCACCGATCCTGTCGCTGCTGAAACATTTTCCTGAGGAAGTCCGCGCACGACTGGTGGAGAACGCAGCATGACCACACTGTATATCAACGACCGCGAAGTCACGGTAAGCCCCGGCACCAGCATCCTTGAGGCCTGTCGCGCCCATGGCGTGGATGTGCCGTATTTCTGCTATCACCCGGAGCTGTCGGTTGCGGCCAACTGCCGCATGTGTCTGGTCGAGGTCGAGGGCTGGAACAAGCCGGCCGCGTCCTGCTGCACGCCGGTGGCCGAGGGCATGAAGGTGCATACCCAGACCGAGTCGATCCGGAAGGACCGGCAGATGGTCATGGAATATCTGCTGATCAATCATCCGCTGGACTGCCCGGTCTGCGACGAGGGCGGCGACTGTCGCCTGCAGGATTATGCCGTGGCCCATGGCGCCAGCGTGGGCCGCTACGTCGAGCCCAAGCGCGCGGCGACGAATCACGATCTCGGCCCGTTTGTCACGACGCACATGACGCGCTGCATCCATTGCACGCGCTGCGTTCGCTTCGCCAACGAGATTGCCGGCACCGGCGACATGGGCGTGCTCAATCGCGGCGATCACATGTCCATCGCCGGGATTGTCGAGGAGGCCTGCGAATCCGAGCTGTCGGGCAACCTGGCCGACATCTGCCCGGTCGGCGCGCTGCTGGACAAGCCCAGCCACGATGTGTCGCGCCCCTGGGAGCTGACGCATCATCAGTCCACCTGTACGCAGTGTCCGAACGGTTGCGATATCGACATCCAGTCGCGTGGCGAGCGCGTGGTCCGCATCAAGCCGGTGGAAGGCAGCCCCGAACCCTGGCTGTGCGATCGCGGCCGCTATGTCTACGATGCCTTCCGTTCCGCGAACCGCATTCTGGAGCCGCACATGCGTCAGGATGGCGAATCCATTGAGGTCAGCTGGGACGAGGCCTTTGATCGCGCCGCCGACCTGCTGCGCGGCAAGCGCGTGGGCATCATCTTCTCGCCGTTCTGGAGCGCCGAAGGTCTGGCGTCCATCCGGCTGATGCGCGATGCGGTGTTCCCCGATGCCAAGGTCGCCTTCGACCTGCACCGCCGCGACATGCGTCCGTTCGCTTTCGAGGAAGGCTTCTCGATGACGACGCAGCAGATCGAGGATGCCGATCAGGTCGTGATCCTCGGCTCGGATCTCAGGCAGCGGCTGCCGCTGCTGATGCAGCGCCTGCGCAAGCGCGGCAACCGCGGTCGCCCGGTCAGCCGCATTGGCGCGATGAACTACCGCACGAACATGCAGATCTCGCGCGATGCGATCATCCGGCCGCGCGACTGGCCGGCGGTCATCGCACGCGCGATGCAGCAGGTGATCGATCTCGGCAAGACCGCGGCCGGCATGGAAGAGTGGATGGCCAGGGTCGACGAGCGCCACGAGGCCGGCAAGATCCTCGCCGATGCGCTGATGGGCGAGAGCTGCGCGCTGCTGGTCGGCGAGGAGATCCGTTCGCATCGCGATGCGGCCGCGCTGATTTACGGACTGGATCTGTTGATGCGCGCCTGCGGCCATGCCGAGGAAGGCAGGGACGGACGCAATCTGATTCCCGAGGGCATGAACGCTCAATTGCTGTCGGCCGCCTTCGGCGATATTCGCACCAGCGTCGGCGACATCTTCGCCGCGGCCACGGCGGGCGAGCTGGATGCGATCATGCTGATCGGCTCGGATCCGGTCGGCGATGGCCTGTTCCCGTCGGCGGCGAAGGCGGCGCTGGCCAAGGTTCCGCTCGTGCAGGTCGGCGCGATCGGCGGCGAGATCGGCGAGCTGGCCGAGGTGCAGCTGCCTGCCGCGGCCTATTCCGAGGTGGACGGCACGTTCATCAACATGGAAGGCCGCGTGCGCGTGGCCGGTCGGCCGCTGGAGTCTATCGGACAGGAGCGGCCGCTGTGGAAGGTGATGATGCGCATGGTTCAGGTCATGGGCGGCGAAATCCCGGTCGTCAACATGGAGGAGCTGCGCGAGAAGACCGGGGCCTATGTGCCGCAGCTCACCCAGGTCTGGCAGGGTGCCAGCGCCGAGGAGCAGTTCGTGCCGGCGCCGCGCAATCGCAGCGCTGAGGCTCTGCCGGTCGTGCAGGATGAGGGATTCGATCTGGACGTGGTCTCCCGCTATTCGATGTATCGCGAGGGCATGTGGGCGCGGGCCTCGGAGCTGCTGCTGGCAGCCGGCAGGCTGCATGCGCTGGATGATGTGCTCGTGCATCCGCAAACGCTGGCGTCCAGAGGGCTTGAGCCGGGTGAGCACACGGTGCGCACCTTCCTGGGCGAGCATCGGCTGAACATCGGCGTGCGCGAGGATGTCAGTCCCGGCGTGCTGTTCGTCGCCAAGCGCGGCGTGGCCGGGGATCTGTCCGATGTCACCGCCTGTACCATCGTCGGAGGGCAATCATGACCGCTATGGAAATGGCCGCCCAGGCCGGGATCTGGGCGCTGGAGATTCTGGCGATTGCGGTGCCGGTGGCGCTGTCGGTCGCCTATATCACCTATGCCGAGCGCCGCGTGATCGGCTGGATTCAGGTGCGCAAGGGATGCAACCGCGTCGGCTGGGCGGGGCTGCTGCAGCCGCTGGCCGATGGTCTGAAGCTGGTGCTGAAGGAAACGATCATCCCGACGGCGGCCAACAAGTTCCTGTTCATTGCAGCGCCGATCATGTCGCTGACGCCGGCGTTGATTGCATTCGCCGTCGTCCCGTTTGGCGAGACCAGCCTGTTCGGCCTTTGGGATCACCCGCATGTGATGGCCATTGCCAATCTCAATGTCGGCCTGCTCTACATCATGGCCATCTCCAGCCTGTCGATCTACGGCATCCTGATGGCCGGCTGGGCGTCGAACTCGAAGTATCCGTTCATCGGCGCGATGCGTTCGACCTGCCAGATGATCTCCTACGAGATCTCGATGGGATTCGGCCTGGTGACGGTGATGATGCTGGCAGGCTCGCTGAATCTGGCCGATATCGTGCATGCACAGGCGGGCGGCATCGCCCACTGGTACATGATTCCGCTGTTCCCGATGCTGCTGGTGTATTTCATCTCCGGATGCGCGGAAACCGCGCGCACGCCGTTCGATCTGGTCGAAACCGAAGAGCTGGTGTCCGGCTACTACACCGAATATTCCGGTATGTGGTTCGCGACCTTCTCGCTGGCCGAGTACAGCGCGATGATCCTGATCAGCCTGATGACGTCGATTTTGTTCCTCGGCGGCTGGTATGCGCCGATTCCGGCGCTGGACGTGATTCCGGGAACCTTCTGGCTGCTGGCCAAGACGACCTTCCTGGTCTTCGTGTTCATCTGGTTCCGCGCGACCTTCCCGCGCTATCGCTACGACCAGATGATGCGCCTGGGCTGGAAGGTCTTCCTGCCGTGGACGCTGGCCTGGATCTTTGTCGTCGGCATCTTCATCTACACGCCGGGGCTGGACTCGATCATCAACTTCTGGATGCCGTGGAGGTAAGCGAATGATCAAGCGCATGCTGAAGACATGGTTGCTCTGGGAGTTGCTCGTCGGCCTGTCGCTGACCGGTCGCTACCTGTTCAGGAAGAAGATTACCGTCGAATATCCGGAGGAAAAGACCCCGCTCTCGCCCCGCTTCCGCGGCCTGCACGCGCTCAGGCGCTACGAGTCCGGCGAGGAGCGCTGCATTGCCTGCAAGCTGTGCGAGGTCGTCTGTCCGGCGCTGGCCATCGTCATCGAGTCCGAGGAACGCGAGGATGGCTCGCGGCGCACGACACGCTATGACATCGACATGACCAAGTGCATCTACTGCGGCTTCTGCCAGGAGGCCTGCCCGGTGGATGCGATCGTCGAAACCCAGGAATTCGAGTACGCGACCGAGACGCGCGAGGCGCTGTACTACACCAAGGACATGCTGCTCGCCAATGGCGACCGCTACGAGAAGCTGATTGCGGCGAACCTGGCCGCCGATGCCCGCTACAGCTAGGGCATCCGAGAGAATTGAGGAGGGGAAATGCTCGAAACCGCATTTTTTAACCTGTTTGCCGGACTGAGCATCCTGTCGGCCATGGGCGTCGTGCTGGCGCGCAACACCATGCATTCGGTGATGTTCCTGATCTTCTGCTTCTTCAATGCCT
This sequence comes from uncultured Zetaproteobacteria bacterium, assembly GCA_964505995.1. GTDB lineage: Bacteria > Pseudomonadota > Zetaproteobacteria > Mariprofundales > Mariprofundaceae > JAJRVH01. The sequence continues at coordinate 3,328 of CAZDLB010000021.1, read as the reverse complement.
CGGCGCTGTTCTTCATGCTCGATGCCGAGTTCATCGGCATCATCATGATTCTGATCTATGTCGGCGCGGTCATGGTGCTGTTCATGTTCGTCGTGATGATGCTCGAGGTGAACCAGGCGAAGCTGCGTGAGGGCTTTCTGCAGTATCTGCCGCTGGGCGGCCTGATCGCGATCATCCTGATCATCGAGTTCATCGCCGCGGCCCAGTCCGGCGTGTTCACCGAGGGCGTGAAGGCCACCGCGGTGCATCATCCCCAGGCCGTGAACAACACCTACGAGATCGGCCAGGTGCTGTACACCAAGTACCTTCTGGGCTTCGAGATTGCCGCCATCATCCTGCTGGTGGCGCTGATCGGCGCCATCGTGCTGACGCTGAGGGCCCGCAAGGATGCGAAATACCAGAACATCTCGGCGCAGGTGCATGTGCGCAAGGAAGATCGTCTGCGCAAGGTGAGGATGTGATATGATTGGATTGTCCGATTACCTGATCGTGGCCGCGGCCCTGTTCTCGCTGGGCGTGATCGGCCTGTTTCTGAACCGCAAGAACGTGATCACGATCCTGATGTGCATCGAACTGATGCTGCTGGCCGTGAACATCAATTTCGTGGCCTTCTCGCATTACCTCAACGATCTGGGCGGCCAGATCTTCGTCTTCTTCGTGCTGACCGTGGCGGCCTCCGAGGTGGCCGTGGGCCTGGCGATTCTCGTGGCCTTCTATCGCACGCGTCGTTCGATCGAGGTCGAAGACATCAACACGCTGCAGGGCTAAGGGGGAGGAGACGTGCAAGAAACCGCGATGATGCTCAACACCACGGAGCTGCTGGCCATTCCGGCATTGCCGCTGGCCGCTTCCCTGATCGTCGGCATGTTCGGCTGGGCCTTGAAGGAAAAGCTGTCGCACAGCATCTGCATCGCCGGCGTCGTCGCCTCGGCGCTGCTTTCCGCGCATGTGTTCACGCAGGTCATGGACGGCGCCAGCTTCTACGGCAACTTCTGGAGCTGGATGATCTCCGATACCTTTGTCGTCCCCGTGGGCATGATGATCGACCGTCTGACCGCGATCATGATGCTGACGGTGACGATCGTCTCGGCCTGTGTGCATGTCTACACGATCGGCTACATGCACGGGGATCCGGGCTATACCCGCTTCTTCTCCTACATCTCCGGCTTCACGTTCTCGATGCTCGTGCTGGTCATGGGCAACAACTTCTTCACGCTGTTCTTCGGCTGGGAGGCCGTGGGCCTGGTCTCGTATCTGCTGATCGGCTTCTGGTTCAAGCGCGAGAGCGCCAACTTCGCGGCGCTGAAGGCCTTCATCGTCAACCGCGTCGGCGATTTCGGCTTTGCGGTCGGCATCCTCGCGATCTGGTACTACTTCGGCACGATCGACTACCGCGAGGTGTTTTCCCAGGTCGAGGCCTTCGTGGCCCAGAACCATGTGCTGCATTTCGCGGGCTGGGAGATGAGCGCGATTACGTTCATGTGTCTGGCGCTGTTCGTCGGCGCGATGGGCAAGTCCGGTCAGGTGCCGCTGCACGTGTGGCTTCCGGATTCGATGGAAGGTCCGACGCCGATCTCGGCGCTGATCCATGCCGCGACGATGGTGACCGCCGGCGTGTTCATGGTGGCGCGCTGCTCGCCGATGTTCGAATTCTCTGAAACCGCGCTGGCGGCCGTGACGCTGGTCGGCGCGATCACCGCCTGGATGTGCGCGACGATCGGTCTGGTGCAGAACGACATCAAGCGCGTGATCGCCTATTCGACCTGTTCGCAGCTCGGCTACATGTTCGTGGCCTGCGGCGTTTCCGCCTATTCGGTCGGCATCTTCCACCTGATGACGCATGCCTATTTCAAGGCACTGCTGTTCCTGGCCGCCGGTTCCGTGATCCATGCGGTGCTGGCCGATCAGGACATCCGCCGCATGGGGCAGCTGCGCAAGTACATGCCGATCACGTATATCACGATGCTGATCGCGGCACTGGCGCTGGCCGGCGTGCCGCCGTTCGCCGGTTTCTGGTCCAAGGATCTGATCATCGAGTCGGCCAAGGTGGCCGAGCATCTGGGCTGGGTCGGCGAACTCGCCTACTGGGCCGTGCTTTCGGGCGTGTTCATGACCGCCTTCTACACCTTCCGCATGTTCTTCCTGACCTTCCACAACTCCGACCGGCTGCCGTCGGAAACGAAGGCACATGTGCATGAGTCGCCGAAGGTGATCACCGTACCGCTGCTGATCCTGGCCATCGGTGCAGCCGCTTCCGGCTGGTGGGGCATGAGCGTGCTGGATGTGGCCAATCCCGAGGTGGCCCATGGCTTCTTCGGCGATGCGCTGTTCGTGATGGATGCGCACAATCCGCTGATGGCGCTGCATGAGGAGGGCGAGCTGCATGGCGTCGGCGACATGCTCGCGCATGCGCCGCTGTCGCTGCCTTTCTGGTTTGCCGTTGGCGGCATCGCGCTGGCCTTTGCGATGTATTTCCGCGAAACGGCAATCCCGGCGGCGCTGGCCGCGGGTGTGAAGCCGATCTATACCTTCCTGCTCAACAAGTGGTACTGGGATGAGCTCTACGAGAAGATCTTCATGCGCCCGGCGCAGTGCATCGGCACCTGGCTGTGGCAGAAGGCGGATCTGGCCATCATCGACCGCGGCATCATCCACGGCGGCATCATCGATTCGATCAGAGCGGGCGCGGCGCGCATGCGCGAGATGCAGAGCGGCATGGTCTTCCATTACGCCTTCGCGATGGTGATCGGCGTGTTCGGTTTCCTGACCTATCTGCTGCTTAGGGCATAAGGAGAGAGCGAAGCCATGCAATTACACAACGTTCTGGACTTCCCGATTCTGTCGCTGAGCATCTTCCTGCCGACCGCGGGCGCGCTGTTCATCTGGCTGTTCGTGCGCGGCGACAACGCCGTGCGCTGGGCGGCGCTCGCCGTGTCGGTCGCGACCTTCATCGTCACGCTGCCGCTGTGGATCTATTTCGACACCTCGACCTCGCACATGCAGTTCGAGGAGTTCCACCCCTGGATCGAGACCTTCAACATCAACTACCAGCTCGGCGTGGACGGTATCTCGATGCCGTTCATTCTGCTCACGAGCCTGCTGACCGTGATCTGCATCATCTCCGCCTGGGAGTGCATCCAGACGCGTGTGAAGGAATACATGCTCGCCTTCCTGGTGCTCGAAACGACGCTGATCGGCGTGTTCGCAGCACTCGATGCGGTGCTGTTCTACTTCTTCTGGGAAGCGATGCTGATCCCGATGTACCTGATCATTGGCATCTGGGGCGGCAAGAACCGCGTCTACGCGACGCTGAAGTTCTTCCTGTATA
>CAZDLB010000020.1:13663-19934 GCA_964505995.1 uncultured Zetaproteobacteria bacterium | reverse complement strand
CACCTTCCGGCATGTAGTCCTCCGGAACCTCCTCGCCCTCCTCGGCGATCACGCCGATCGGCGCACCCACCGGCACGACGGAACCCTCCGGCGCGAGGATCTTGTGCAGGATGCCCTCGTCCACGACCTCCATCTCCATCGTGGCCTTGTCGGTTTCGACCTCGGCGAGCACCTCGCCGGATGTCAGTTCATCGCCTTCCTTCTTCAACCAGCGGACAATCTTGCCCTCGGTCATCGTCGGCGAAAGCTGGGTCATGAAAATATCAATCGGCATGGCTTACCTCTGTTCGGTTCGGGACGTTCTTGGGCCTAGATCAGCACACTGGCCGGGGTTTCGAGGTGCTTCTTCAGCGCGGCCAGGAACTCCGCGCCCACGGCGCCGTCCACGACCCGGTGGTCGCAGGACAGCGTCAGCGTCATCATCTTCTTCACCTTCACCTCGCCGTTCTCGACCACGGCCCGGTCCTCGGTCGCCCCGACGGCCAGGATCGCACCCTCGGGCGGATTGACGATGGCGGCAAACTGCCGGATGCCGTACATGCCGAGATTGGAGATCGAGAACGTGCCGCCGGTATATTCCTCCGGCTTGAGAGAACCCTCGCGGGCGCGGGCGGCCAGCTCCTTGACCTCACCGGAGATATCGACAATGCCCTTCTGCTCGGCAAAGCGGACCACCGGCGTAATCAGGCCACCGTCAATGGCCACGGCCACCGAGATATGCGCATGCCTGTGCCGGAGCGTATGGCTCTCGGTCCAGGTCGCATTCGCCGCCGGCACGTCCATCAGCGCCTTGGCCGCAGCCTTGATGATGAAATCATTGACCGAAAGCTTGAAGCTGCCGTCCGCGGCCTCGTTGAGCTGGGCACGCAGATCCATCAGCCGGTCCATGGCCACATCGATGGTCAGATAGAAATGCGGCACGACCTGCTTGGACTCGGACAGCCTGCGCGCAATGGCCTTGCGCATCATCGTGTTCTCGACGCGCTCGAACTCATCCTCGTGATACGGCAGGGGACCGGCCGGCAGCGGGCGGGCCGGCGGCGGTGTCGTGGCCGCTGTGCCGCCGCCGAGGTTGATGCCGCGGCGGAGCGCCTTCTCGATATCGGCCTTGACGATGCGGCCGTTCGGACCGGTGCCCTGGATGGCGGCCAGGTTGATGCCCTTCTGTTTCGCCAGACGACGGGCCAGCGGACTGGCCTTGATGCGCCGATCCGAGGCCGCGGGCTGCACAGCCGCCTGCGGCGCAGGCTGCGGCGCGGGCTGGGCGGCCGCTTCCGCAGCCGGTTGTGGCGTCGCCTCGGGTTCGGGGGTTGCCGCTTCCGCATTACTGGGAGCAGCTTCACCGGCCTGAGGCCTGTAGTCGTCCGGCACCTCCTCGCCTTCCTCGGCGATCACACCGATCGGCGCGCCGACCGGCACGACGGAACCCTCCGGCGCGAGGATCTTGTGCAGGATGCCCTCGTCCACGACCTCCATCTCCATCGTGGCCTTGTCCGTCTCGATCTCGGCGAGCACCTCGCCGGATTCCAGGGTATCGCCCTCCTTCTTCAGCCAGCGGGCGATCTTGCCCTCGGTCATCGTCGGCGACAGCTGGGTCATGAATATATCAATCGGCATATGAAAACCCCTGTAAACTCAAGCTGCCAGGCCCGGAGCCAGGCACTTCGCGTCCGGACCTGTCATGAAAAGCATCATGCGCGGTTGCAGACCACGCGTGCCGCCTCGACGATCTCGGCGATGCTCGGCAGCGCCATCGCCTCGAGATTCGCGGCATAGGGCATCGGCACATCCTTGCCGGTCACGCGCACGACCGGCGCGTCCAGGTCGTCGAAGCCACGCTCCATGATGCGCGCCGAGATCTCGGCGCCGATGCCGGCAAAGCGCCAGCCTTCCTCGACCACGACGCAGCGGTTCGTCTTGGCCACGCTGGCCAGGATCGTGTTCTCATCCAGCGGCCGGATCGTGCGCGGATCCACAACCTCGGCCTGAATTCCCTGTTTGGCCAGCTCCTCGGCCGCGGCCAGCGCGAAACCGGTCATGCGCGAGTGCGCGACGATCGTCACGTCGGAACCGGCGCGCTTCACGTCGGCGCGACCCAGCGGAATGATGTATTCCCCGTCCGGCACCTCGCCGACATCACCGTAGTTGATCTCGTTCTCGATGAAGACGACGGTATCATTGTCGCGGATCGAAGCCTTCAGCAGACCCTTGGCATCCGCCGGGTTCGACGGCATCACGACCTTCAGCCCGGGCACATTGGCCATCCAGTTCTCCAGCGACTGCGAGTGCTGCGCGCCGACGCGCGCGGCCGATCCTCCGGCGCCCCGGAAGACCATCGGGACGCTGTACTGCCCGCCGGACATGTATTTCATCTTGGCGGCGGCATTGACGATCTGGTCCATGGCCAGAATCGCGAAATTCCAGGTCATGAATTCGATGATCGGACGCAGGCCGGCCATCGCCGCGCCCACACCCAGCCCGGCAAAGCCGAGTTCGGTGATCGGCGTGTCGATCACGCGCTTGGGGCCGAACTTCTCCAGCATGCCCTGGCTGACCTTGTAGGCGCCGTTGTACTCGGCGACCTCCTCGCCCATCAGGAATACGCGGTCGTCGCGCTCCATCTCCTCGCACATCGCCTGATTCAGTGCTTCACGATAGGTAATCTTGCTCATCTTCAGCTCACCTTCCCGGGATAGGGATATGCGCCCTCAATGGGGTCGGAATAGACATCGGTCCAGAGCTCCGACGCATCGGGCTCGGGCTGGGCCTCCGCGGCCTTGGCCACCGCATTGACCTCCTTCTTGATGTCCCTGTCGCGCTGCTTGAATTCCTCTTCGGTGGCAAGCCCCGCCTCGATCATCTGACTTTCCAGCCGGGCGATCGGATCGCGGCCCGAGCGCCATTCGTCCACCTCGGCGCGGGAGCGATAGGTCGCAGGATCCGACATCGAATGTCCGCGATAGCGATAGGTGATCGCCTCCACCAGGATCGGCCCCTCGCCGGAACGGGCGTGATCGATGGCCTCGCGCATCTTCCTTTCAACCTCGAGCACGTCCATGCCGTCGATCTGCATGCCCGGGATCTTGAAGGAGATGCCGCGCTTGAACAGGTGCGTTTCGGCACTGGCGCGATCCAGCGACGTGCCCATCGCATACTGGTTGTTCTCGACGACAAACACGATCGGCAGCTTCCACAGTGCTGCCATGTTGAAGGATTCATAGACCGCGCCCTGATTGATGCCGCCATCGCCCATGATCGTCAGCGTGACCTTGCCGTCTTCCTTGTACCAGCTGGAGAAACCGAAGCCCAGGCCCACCGGAACCTGCTCGCCGACGATGCCGTTGCCGCCGGCGAAATTGCGCTCGACATCGAACATGTGCATCGAACCGCCCTTGCCCTTGACGATGCCGCCGGCGCGTCCGAGCAGTTCGGCCATGACCGCCGTCGGATCCGAGCCTCGCGCCAGCACATGGCCGTGGTCGCGGTAGCTGGTCAGGATATAATCCGTCGGCTCGGCGGCATGGTGGATGCCGACGCACACGGCCTCCTGGCCATTGCACAGATGGCAGAAGCCACCGATCTTCTTCAGGCCGTAGAGCTGACCGGCCTTTTCCTCGAAGCGCCGGATGAACAGCATGGAATCGTGCATCGCATTGAGTTGATCCACGCCGTAGAAGCGCCCGTCATGGGTAATCCCGGCCTCCTTTTTCTGCTTTGCAGACATGAAACCTCCAGCCTTCGGAAAAAGTCGGCGAATCCTGCACGAGGCTCGATGCGGCAGCAACCGTAGCCATTGCGTGGCTTTGCGAGCTGCATCACATCCCGGCCGCCTTCAGGGCTTACGATTCCACGCGATCTTCCCTTTTCCTTGAAAGGGCGCAAGCGATCGGATGCAGGGAGCAACGCATGGCACGAATCATCGATTTTACCGAAGGCGAGTGCATCATCTCGCAGGGCGAAAAGGATACGGCGGCCTACCTGATTCAGAGTGGCTGGGTTCAGGTCAGCCACAAACGGGCGAACGGCAGCATCACGACGACCTCGCTCGGGCCGGGCGAGATCGTCGGCGAGCTGGGCCTGGCCGGCCTGACCCCAAGCCGGACGGCTACCGTCACGGCGCTGACCGACGGCACGATGGAGGTCATCGACCGGGGCACGCTGATCCGCCTGGTCAACGGCCCCGGCAGAAACCTGACACCGCTGCTGGCCGCGCTCTTCGCCCGCCTGAAACATGCCCTGCTCGATGATCAGCTTGATGATGAGCTGGACGACACCGTCGTCATCCATGCCAGAATCGAGGGGTTGAACGATCTGTCGCGCCAGGCGCTTTGCAACCGGCCGCGGCTGATCACGCGGCTGCCCTGGTATATCGGCGCCCACCGCCCGCCGCAGAGCGTCACCGACCTCTTCCGCGATCATTGCCAGGTCGATCTGCCGCTGGCCGGTTCCACGCGCATGCTGCGCGAGCAGCATCTCTGCATCGAGGCGGCCGGGGATGGGGGCCTGCAACTGCGTCTGATGCAGCACGGGGATTACTGCGAGGTGAATGACGAACGCATCGGTTACGGCAAGGCCGGCTGCATCCGGCCCTTGCCTCCGGGCAAGCATATCCTGAGATTTGGGGAAATCTCCGACCCGTACGAGTTTTCGCTCCGGGTTCAGACCTGAGGTGCGCTGCATGGGCAATGATCGCAAGCTGGTTTATTCCACGGTGGACGGTTCGCTCGCCAAGCCGATGGAACGCCGGAAAACAGGAAAGGTCTCCCCGAAGCATGCCCCGGTCATTCGCAATCCGGCCAAGCAGGGCGTGCGCATACGGCGCGAAAGCAAGGGGCGCGGCGGCAAGAGCGTCTGCGTCATCTCCGGCCTGCCGCTGGATGCCGACCAGATGAAGCGCCTGCTGAAAAAACTGAAAGGCCAGCTCGGCTGCGGCGGCGCGGTCAAGGGCGCGGAACTGGAGATTCAGGGCGATCATCGCGAAAAACTGCTGGAACTGCTTGAGAAGGAAGGATTCAAGGCCAGGCTGGCCGGCGGCTGATCCGCGATCAGTGCGAGGCCTGAACGCGCACCGCCCGGATATAGCGGCTGGCCCAGTAGGGATTGCTCAGCGATGACTTGATCACACCCTTCGATTTCGAGGCGTGGATGAACTCGCCGTCGGCCAGATACACGCCGACATGCAGGTTGCGGGCGTTGCGACCGAAGATCAGCACATCGCCGGCAATCAGGTGGTTCGCATCCACACGCCAGGGCAGCCGGGCCAGCTCGCGCGTCGTTCGCGGCACGCGAAGCCCATACACATCGCGAAACAGACGATAGACAAAGCCGGAGCAGTCCACGCCATGCATATTCGTGCCTCCGTATGCATAGGGCACGCCCTGCCAGTGCCGGTAAAAACGCTGCAGCTGCTGCCGAATCTGCTCATCGGCCTTGTGGATATATGCCGCATCGTAGGTGCCCGCATGGCGCGCCAGCGCGGATGCCGGCCCGAGCACAAACACGCAGCACACCATTGCAATGCCCAGGCCCGGCCAGCGCAATAAACGGATCGGAGAAAGGATCAGGCGTTTCATGAAGCCATCGTAGCATGACGGCAGAGGATGAAACCGTGCGGAAACTCACCGCTTCCGCGCAGATTTTTCGCGCATGCGGTTTGCCGAAAGATGCGGGATTTAGAACGAGGAGTCCGGCTGTTTCAGAAACGCCAGTTCCTCGGGCGTTGAATCCCTTCCCAGAATGGCGTTGCGGTGGGGATAGCGGCCGAAACGATCGATGATGGCCTTGTGTTTCAACTCGAATTCCAGATTGAACTCGACCCCGGGCTGGTCGAACAGACGCACGGCCTGCTCATGGATCAGTCGCGATTCGCTGTGCATGTACGGCATGTAGATAAAGGCGCGCTGCGGCACATCCAGCCGCCGGTCCACACCCATGCGGACGGCCTCCTGGGCCAGCGCCAGCGCCATCGGATCGGCGGCAAAGGCTTCGGGCTGATCCCGGAAGAGATTGCGGGAGAACTGATCGAGCACGATGATCTCGGCCAGCCGTCCGTCATCGGTTTCCCGCCAGCCGAACAGCTCGCAGCGACAGGCCCGCCCATGAAGTTCCCCGAAGCGGGCGCGGATCTCCTGATCCACTGCCGCATCCTTCTGCCACCACTGCACCGGCTCAAGCTCCTCGAACCAGAAGCCCAGCACATCCCCGATCTGGTCCCGATTCAGGCGAACTCCGGCAGCAGACCGGCCTCGAACACCGGCCCATCCACACAGAC
>CAZDLB010000020.1:3436-13563 GCA_964505995.1 uncultured Zetaproteobacteria bacterium | reverse complement strand
TTCAGGCGAACTCCGGCAGCAGACCGGCCTCGAACACCGGCCCATCCACACAGACGCGACGATAGTGCCGCCGCCCGTCTTCCTCGGTCATCACGACGCATCCGGCACAGCCGCCAACGGCGCAGGCCATATGCTCCTCAAGGCTCAGATATGTCGGCAGGGCAAACTCCCGTCCAAGCCGGGCCACCGCATGCAGCATCGGATGGGGACCGCAGGAGAGCAGCACGCAGCGCTGGCGCTCGGCTTCATCCAGCGCGGCAAGATAGTTGCGAGCCAGCTCCGGCACATGGCCCTCGAAACAGCCATAAAGCCCGGCGCCGGATGCCAGACGTGAGGCAATGCCACGTTCCTGAAGCGAGGCGATGGCCAGGATCGCATTGCCCTCGACCCCGGGAAGAAGGTCTGTCGCGGGCTCCAGCGCAAAGGGAAATTCGACCTCGGAGCCGGCGAACACGACGCAGTCGGAACGCCCCTGCAGGCGTTCGGCCGCGAAGATCATCGGCGGAATACCGACGCCACCGCCAATCAGCACATAGCGGCGTGTGACATCGGACAGGTCGAACGGCCGGCCGATCGGGCCCAGCATCGGCAGCCGTTCGCCGGGCTTGCGTTCAGCCAGCTCCCTCGTGCCGGCTCCTACGACCTTGTAGAGCAGATCCACCGTGCCGCGCCCGGGATCGGCCAGCATGATCGAAATCGGCCGCCGCATGGCGCGCCCTTCGGAGACACGGATGTGAACGAACTGCCCCGGCTCGGCATGGGCCGCAATCTTTGGCGCGTGCAGCCTCAGGATATGCTGATCGCCCGGATGCGAGGCATGCGCCAGAACCTCAGCGGACTCATCGAATATGCTGCCATTGTCAGTCAAGAATCGCTCCCTGCGAATACACGATGCGGCCCTGCCGGATCGTATGCGTGACCCGGCCGGTCAGCTCGCGGCCATGCCACGGCGTGTTCTTCGATTTCGAGAACAGCCGGTTGCGATCCAGCACCCAGCATTCGCCGGCATCGAAGATGCAGACATCGGCGGTTGCGCCGACATCCAGTGTGCCGGCATCTAGCCCCAGCAGACGCGCCGGGTTGATCGTCATCTTCGCAATAAGCTCGGACATTGTTAGAACATTATTTCTAACAAGCTCCAGCGACACGGGCAGCATCGTTTCCAGCCCAACGATCCCGAATGCGGCGCAGGACAGCCCACAGCGCTTGTCGTCCTCGTGGTGTGGCGCATGATCGGTTGCGATGACCTCGATCGTGCCGTCGCGAAGCCCCTCGATGACCGCCTCCCGGTCCTCCTCGGTTCTGAGCGGCGGACTCATCTTCGCATCGGCGTTGAAGTTCAGCACCTCTTCCTCGGTCAGCGCGAAATGATGGGGGGCCGCTTCGGCGGACACCTTCAGCCCTTCAGCCCGGGCCTTGCGCACCAGATCGACCGCGCCGCGTGTGGAGATGTGCGCGACGTGATAGCGGGCATCGGCGCGCCGGGCCAGCATGATGTCGCGTGCAATCATCGAATCCTCGCCCTCGGCCGGCATGCCGGACACGCCCAGCTGCGTCGAAACCCAGCCCTCGTTCACGCTGCCGCCACGGGTCAGCTCCAGCTCCTCGGCATGCTGAATGACCAGAAAGCCGAAGCTCGATGCGTACTCGAGCGCCTTGCGCATCACGCCCGCATGCCAGATCGGCATGCCGTCATCGGAGAATGCAACCGCCCCGGCGCGCGCCAGCTCGCGCATCTCCGTCAGTTCCCTGCCTTCGAGGTTGCGGCTGACCGCGGCGATCGGATGCACATCGCACAGGCCGACCTGCCGCGCCCGTTCGATGACCTGGAGAATCACGCCGGCATGATCCAGCCTCGGCTGGGTGTTGGGCATGCAGCACATGCGCGTGACGCCGCCGGCCACGGCCGCGCGCGAGCCGGACTCGATATCCTCCTTCCATTCCTGACCCGGTTCGCGCAGATGCACATGCATGTCGATCAGGCCGGGACAGACATGGCTGCCGCTGGCATCGATGACCTCGTCGGCCCTGCCGTTGAATGCCCCGACACCGGCGATGCAACCGTTCTCGACCCAGACATCGCAGACCTCGTCCACGCCATTGGCCGGATCCACCACATGGCCGCCCCGGATCAGCAACGTCATGACTCGCCTCCACTCTCGCCGCAAAGCGCCGTCAGAACCGCCATGCGGACGGCAACGCCGTGCTCCACCTGATCGAGAATCCGTGCGCTGGCCGAATCGGCCACGTCGGTCGCGATCTCCACGCCTCGGTTCATCGGCCCCGGATGCATGACCAGGCATTGATCTCCGGCGGCCTCGAGCCGGCGCCGGTTCAGGCCATAGGCCTCGTGATACTCGCGGATGGAAGGGAAGGAGCAGCTGTCGGTCAGTCGCTCGGTCTGCACCCGCAGCATGTACAGCACGTCCGTGCCCGGTATCGCGGCATCGAAATCATGGAACACCTCGCAGCCATAGCGCTCAACCTGCGCCGGCAACAGCGTCTTTGGCGCGACAAGCCGCACCGTATATCCCATCTTGCGCGCAGCCAGCAGATGCGAGCGCGCCACGCGGGAATGGGCGATGTCTCCGACAATGGTTATAACCTTGTTGGCATATCCGCCACAGCGCTTCAATGTGAGCAGATCCGTCAGAATCTGTGTCGGATGTTCATGCGCCCCATCCCCGGCATTGACGATGGCCGTATGCTCGAGATGCTCCGCCAGAAACTGGCAGGTACCGGCCAGCGAATGGCGAATGACCAGCACATGCGGCCGCATGGCCGCCAGCGTCTGTCCGGTATCGAGCAGCGATTCTCCCTTCTTCGTCGCGCTGGTGGATGCCGAGATATTGATGACATCGGCCGACAGCCGCTTGCCGGCGATCTCGAAGCTCGTGCGTGTACGGGTGGAGTTCTCGAAGAACAGGTTGATGATGGTCTTGCCGCGCAGCGTCGGCGCCTTGCGGATCGATCGGCGCGAGACATCGATGAAGGATTCCCCGAGATTCAGCAGATATTCGATCTGCTCCGCGTCGAGCTCGGCAATGCCAAACAGATGCCTCAGTGCCTTCATGTCCGCACCCGCCTCTGTTCGATGCGCCAGCCACCGGCTTCGCAGACCAGCTTCACCGAGCAGCCGGCATCCGCCTGATGCGTCAGGCCCACGACATCCGCCTGAATCGGCAGTTCGCGACCCCCCCGGTCCAGCAGGACCGCCAGGCGGATCCTGGCCGGCCGGCCGTAATCGAAGAGCTCGCCCATCGCCGCGCGAATCGTCCGTCCGGTATAGAGCACATCGTCAATCAGCCAGATCTCCCGGCCGGAAACATCGAACGGAAGCTCTGACGGCCGCACCTCCGGATTGGGACCGATGGTATCCAGATCGTCCCGGTAGAAACTGATATCGAGGTTGCCGCGATCAACCGCAATCCGCCGCGCCTGCAATCGCTGCTGCAGCGCATCGGCCACGCGCGCACCCCCGCGTTCGATCCCGACCAGACAGACCCGCTCGCCCGAAATCGCATCGCTCATCCGGTCCAGGGCCGCCTCGATCGCCCGCGCATCGAAGATCGTTTCAGCCATGCGTCAGCTCCGGATGCGCCGACAGAAAGTCCTCGAGGATCACGGCCGCGGCGGTCTGATCCAGCCGCTCGCGCACCTTCCTCTCGTTCAGCCCCTGCGCATACAGGCGCTCCTTGGCCGTCCATGTCGAAAGGCGCTCATCCTGAAAGACGATCGGCAGATCGGTGCAGGCGGCCAGTTCGGCCACTGCCGCGCGCGCATCCTCGGCCTGAACGCCCTCGCTGCCGTCCATGTTCTTCGGCAGCCCGGCCACGATGCCCCGGGAGCCATATTCGGCGGCAAGCTTCAGCAGCTGCCTCGGCCAGCCCGCATCCCGGCGGGACAGGCAGGCAATGCCGCGGCAGCTCAGACCAAGCCGGTCGCACACGGCCACGCCAATGCGCCGCGTGCCGATGTCCAGTGCAATCAGGGGAAGTTCAAGGGAATCGGGTAATTCCGCCGCGCCGGGCTGAACGCCCTGGGAATCAGTAGTTGAGCAGGATGCGGCTTTCATCAAAGCCGAGATTCTGCAACGTTTGCCTGCAGGCGTCCACCATTGCGCTCATGCCGGCCAGACAGGCCACGGCATTGCGACCATCCGGCGCATCGGCCTCGATGGCATGCTGCACATAGCCGATCGGGCCATCCCAGGATTCATGGCCGATCTCCAGCGATACGGAAACCTCGATGCCGTGCTCGCTCAGGGTTTCAAGCTCATCGGTCAGCAGCCGGTGCAACGGCGACAGAAAACCGGCATAGATCGCCACCCGGCCGTAATCCTCCCGATTCGCGATGATATGATGCCAGACGCTTCTCAGCGGCGCGATGCCTGTGCCGACCCCGATCAGATAGACATCCATCCCCTTGTAATCATCCAGATCGAAGCCCTTGCCCATCGGCCCCTCGACCTCAAGCTCCACGCCGGGCTCGACCTGGCAGAGATATTCGGCCATGCCGCCGGTGCATTTGATGAAGAAATCATAGCTCTGGCCATTGTTCGGGTCGGAGGCGATGGCGAAATAGGCCGGAGGTGGCGAAGCCAGGCCCGGAATGCCGATGCGCACATACTGGCCGGCCACGAAGGGACGAACGGATTTCGCCGTCGGCGCCAGTTCAAGCCGAACGACGATGTCGTCGCATGCCGGGTCGGTCATGCGTTCATTCTCTTTCACCCGCATCCGATATGAGTGAGACTTGGCCATCCGATTCCTCCCTGACCTCTGCCGCCATCCCTGCGCCATCGGTCGGTGATGCATATTCGGCGAAGGAGAGACGCGATGCAAGTTGAAAGATGCCTCGAGCTTCGCATAGATGGCCGGCTGATTGCCGAAGATCAGATCGAAAAGCTGGGCGAATGCCCGGGCTTTCTTGGCCGCGCGCTGGAGATCGAGAATGCCGGCGGGGAAGAGACGCATGTCGCCTGGTTTGCCATCGGCGAGGACGAATGGCGCCGGCGGGCCGAAGTGTCCGCAGCCCTTGCGCTTTCAGGCATCCCGGCCTCGGCCTGCCGGATCCGCAGCCTGGAGGAAGCCGACTGGTCCACGGCATGGCAGAAGGACTGGCATGGCATCGGCATCGGCCAGCGCCTGTGGGTGCGCCCTTCCTTCTGCCCCGCCGCAAAGGAGGGTCGGATCGACATCCAGCTCGACCCGGGCATGGCCTTCGGCACGGGCACGCATGCCACGACGCGGCTGTGCCTGATCGCCATCGAGGAGATCTGTGCAGCTTTCCGGCCCGCCTCGCTGCTGGACATGGGCGCCGGCTCCGGCATCCTCGCCATTGCGGCGCTGAAGCTCGGCGTTGGACGGGCGCTGGCCATCGACATCGAGGAAGCCGCCGTCGATGCCTGCCGGGCCAATGCAAGGCTCAACGATGTGGACCTGGAGGTCCGCCTCGGCGACAGCCCGCCGGATTCGCGCTTCGATCTGGTCGTCGCCAACATCCTGGCCGGGCCCCTGATCGACATGGCGCCCAGCCTGAGCCAATGTGTCGGCGGTCATCTCATTCTCTCCGGGCTGCTGGAGGATCAGATCGGGGCCGTCCGGGCCGCCTACGAGAATCAGGGGCTCGACTTCGAAGCCGCCAGCCTCGACGAAGGCTGGGCGGCGCTGCGCCTGCGGCGCCCCTAGCCGCGCAGCGCCTGCATGCCGGCCCGCACCCGGGCCAGGGTTTCTTCCTTCCCAAGCAGTTCCAGCGTCTGGTCGATCGGGGGCGATACGGGGCCACCGGACACCAGGATACGCAGCGGCTGTGCCAGCTTGCCCATGTTGACCCCCGCATCCTCGCAGATGGCATGGATCACATCATGCACACGGGAGGCATCCCAGGTTTCCAGCGCCCCGGCCGCGTCGATGAATCGCTCAAGCAGCGGCCAGGTTCCTTCCCTGAAATTCTTCTTCACCGCCTTTTCCTGATAGGAATCCGGAGCGCGATAGAAGAAGCGCGCGCCATTGGCCAGCTCCACGAGGTTCTTCGACCGCTCCTGCAACGAGGCAATGACCCGCACCAGATCCGGGCCCCCGGCGGTGTCCAGCTCAAGAAAGCGGCGCACGTCATCCACCAGCGAGGCCGGGTCCGCCTCACGCAGATAATGCGCATTCAGCCAGTCCAGCTTCGCCTGATCGAAGCGGGCCGCGGTCTTGCCGACCTGCGACAGATCGAACAGCTCGATCAGCTGTTCGCGACTGAACACCTCCTCATCCCCATGCGACCAGCCCAGACGCGCCAGATAATTGATCAGGGCATCGGGCAGATAGCCGGCATCACGGTACTCCGTAATGGCCACGGCCCCATGCCGCTTGGACATCTTGGCCCCATCCGGTCCGTGAATGAGCGGAATATGGGCAAACTGCGGAATCGGCAGGCCCAGCGCCTCGTAGAGCTGGATCTGTCTCGGCGTATTGTTCAGATGGTCCGAACCGCGCACGACATGCGTAATCCCCATCGCGGCGTCATCGGCGACCACCGCCAGATTGTAGGTCGGCGTCCCGTCCGAGCGCAGGATGATCAGGTCATCCAGCTCGGCGTTGTTGAACACCACATCGCCCAGCACCAGATCCCGCACGACGGTTTCGCCGGTATCCGGCGAGCGGAAGCGCACGACATAGGGCTTTCCTTCCGGGCGGTCCGAGCGATGGCGACAGCGCCCGTCATACATCGGCTTCTTTCCGGCCGCGCGCTGCTGCTCGCGCATCTGGTCCAGCTCTTCCTTCGTGCAGTAGCAGCGATAGGCATGCCCCTCGTCGATCAGCTGCTCCGCCGCCAGCACATGCTCGGCCTGACGCGAGGCCTGAAACACCGGCTCGGCATCCCAGTCCAGCCCCAGCCACTGCAGGCCGTCAAGAATGACCTGCGTGGCCTCATCGGTCGAACGCTCGCGATCGGTATCCTCGATGCGCAGCACGAACTGGCCGCCGTGATGACGGGCATACAGCCAGGAAAACAGCGCCGTGCGGGCGCCGCCGATATGCAGCATGCCGGTCGGTGACGGGGCAAATCGGGTACGAACGCTCATGTTTCACTCCAGGGACGAATCGTCAGGCGGCGCAGACTAATACCGCAGGGGCGCATTCCAAATCAATTTTTGCCGCCGGCTCGCGGGCTCCGAAGCAGCACGGCCCGCACATGACCGAGATCCGTACCATGCTCGGCCGCCTGCGGCCAGATCGGAAAGATGCGCGCTTGCCCGATGCCGCGCTCGCGCATGAAGGCTTCGATCAGCCCCTGTGTGTAGGCAATGCGATCGAGCATGTCCTGATCCAGCCGGTCGCCGGTCCATATCGGTCGCAACTCCAGCGTCCAGCCCCGGTGCCGGATCATCTGGCGCCAGAGCCGTCGCAGCCTGGCGCGCTCATTGTGCGACAGTGAAGCCCTCTCATGCAGCCGGATACGCGCCTCGGCCACCGGCGTTTCCGAGACCGGAGCCACGGCATCCGATGGGCGCTCGCGCAGCCTGGCGATCACGGCCGATTCAAGGGCCGCGCCGATTACGGCCAGCGCCGGAGGATGCCGTTGCCATGCCTCCCGCATCTCGAAGGCCACCGAAACGCTTGCGGATGCGTCCTGAAGGCGCCCGAGAATATCGCGCAGGCTGAATCCGGTCCGCAGGATCAATGGATCCTCGGGGTAGGCGGCGTTCTCCACCAGACCGCGCCGCAGCCTCAGGGCAGCTGAAACGCGATAGTCCTCCCCATCGTCCTTCAGATGCAGCTCCGCGCTCAGGCGCCCGCGGATCAGACGGGGCATGCCGGAGGCCGCCAGCCACGCATTGAGAAAGAACGGCCTGGCCTCCCTCAGCTCGGCATCCAGGCTCAGGCGCGGATCGCTGCGCAGCAGATTCCATTGGCCGCGCAGGCTCAATGCGCCATCGCCGGCCCGCCCCTCGGCCTGGAAGGGACTGAATGAGCCGGGGCTTATGCCGGCAGATCGGATCGAAAGCCCATCGACCCAGACATCCTCGGCCCGCCCCAGGCAGATCTGCCCCTGGTTCAGCTGGATATCCTCCAGCCCCCAGTTATACTGTCGTAATAACGTCGTCCACCACGCTTCCCTATCCCCTTCGGAAACGCCCTGCCCGGGCCCGGCCTTCGGCAACGGCACGAGCGGCGCGATATAGCGCCAGCCCCGGGCATGCAGCGAGCGAATCCGCCGCATATCCCGGCCCATGTCGAAATCCAGCCTCACGTCCTCCGCGGCCCATTGATGCCCGGCCCTTCGAATCACGGCCTGCGAGACATCGATGCTGCCGGAGGAATCCCAGCCGCCATCACGCCAGATGGCCTTCATGCTCAGCTTCGCGCGGCCATCCAGGCTCAGCGGATGCTCGCCACCTGTCAGAGGAAGCGCTGCCCGAAGCCTTTGCAGCGGCACGCGCTCGCCGTGCATCTCCACCTCGGCATGGTTCCACTGCGCATCCCGCAGGCTTCCCGAAAGCTTTATGTTCCAGCTCTCATCCTCCGCAGGATGCTCCAGTGCCAGCGAAATCGCGCCAGCGCGATCGATGCGTCCCGAGCCCGACATCGCGGGAATCTCGATATCTCCGCGCTCCAGCCTCAGCCTGAGAGCGATATCGCGCATGCCGATCCGCTCGATCTCCCATGCCGGCGATCCGGCACGACGCATAAGCCCCGCAGACTCTCCATCAGCCCCGGGGTGGATGACAGCATCGCCACCCTCCAGCTGCAGTTGATCGAGACGGATCTGCTGTGTCCCAGCATCCAGCCTCAGCCCGGCAAGCTCGACCTGTTTCAGTCGCGCAACGGGCGTATCGGGGCCCGCGACCAGCACCGCATCGGCCAGCGTCAGTCGATCCGCGGAGGCCCGGATCGGCCGGCCCGGATCGACGCGGATGCGGCCGGAAAGCATGCCGGAGGCGATGGCTGCGCCGTCAAAGGCCGGAAGATCGCCACGGAAGGGCCGCAATGGCCATCGCTCGGCCACCAGCCGCAGGGAACGCGATTTGTCTTCCGTCTTCACCGTCAGGCGATGCTCAAGCCCATCCGGCATCCTCAGCCGCGCCTCCGCCTGCCAAGAGGCCGGCTGCAAGCCGCTGTCCTCCGGCGAAAGCGCGAAGCGCATCTCGCCATCGGCCAACGCATCCGGCGCCTCCCGCCCAAGAGACTGCATCGTGCGACCGAAATCCAGCCCCCGCCAGTGCACGCTGCCGCGGCTCTCCGATGCCTGCCGGTGATATTCGCCCAGCAGGAAACCATCCCGGATGCGCGCCTCCCAGCGGTCATGCACGCCATCCCGATCCGCTTCATGCGACCAGCTTATCTGCTCGAGAACGAGCGGTGGCGCACCGTCGCGAAGGGTCAGCTCCAGCTCGCCGTCGCGGATTCGCATGCGCTCGATCGCAAGCCACAGGCGCTTCAGATGCGGATCCTCCGTCCAGACCTCGGGACCGTCGGCTGCATGCCAGCGCCCGCGCACCCCCGTCAATGCCACCCTGCCCAGCCGTGGCTGGCTGGCCGTCAGCCGCGCCGCATCCACATGCAGCAGCACCTGGCCGATCTCCAGTGCGCTGCGCCCCCTGACAATCGCCACCGAGTCCAGGCTCAGCGCATTGCGCAACAGATGATAACGCACCTTCGAGGCCTGGATGCCGGCCTCATGCATCCAGGCCTGCACCGCCTGTCGGGCATTCTCCTGGGCGCGGACATGGATGACGAAATGAACGGCGGCGAGCACCAGCGCCAGCACGGCCAGCGCGGCCAGATACCAGCGGGCCGCCAGCGGAAAGATGCCGACCGGATGATGAAACAGACGCCGGGAACCCATTCAGCCCCGGTCGCTAGGCGCCGCCCGAGGCAGACGCATGGACATCGAACTTCTTCGCATCAACTGGATTTCTAGTCCGCATGCGCCCCTATCACAAGCTTACACTGAGGCCGCGGCCGGGGTAGGCTGGCGCGCATGCAGAGCGAAGATCATCCGATCGCCATCGTGCAGACGACGCTGGATGACGCCGATCTGGCCCGAAACCTGAGCCGGCGCGCCATCGAGCTCGGGCTGGCCGCCTGCGTGCAGACGCATGGGCCCGTGCGCTCCTGCTACCGCTGGCAGGA
>CAZDLB010000020.1:0-3336 GCA_964505995.1 uncultured Zetaproteobacteria bacterium | reverse complement strand
GCAATGGCTGGTCGACGAGCATCCGTATGATCTGCCGGAGATCCTGTGCTCCCGCTCGCAGGCCTCGGCGGCCTACGCGGCCTGGGTGCGCGAACAGACATGCAGGAACATCCATCATCCCCCGACCCAGGCGGCAGAGGAGGAACGCGAATGATCGAAGTCACATATGCTGGCGCCCTGCTGGCCGGGCTGCTGTCCTTCCTGTCCCCGTGCGTGCTGCCGCTGGTTCCGGCCTATCTGTCCTATATCTCAGGCGTCTCGGTCAACGAGCTGCGCCAGCATGATGGCGAACATGCCGGCATCCAGCGCCGCGCGGTGTTGCAGTCGCTGTGGTTTGTCCTGGGCTTCAGCCTCATCTTCATCGCCCTCGGCGCCTCGGCCTCGCTGATCGGCCAGTGGATGCTTTCCCACATGGCGCTGCTGGGCAAGCTCGCCGGCGCCATCATCGTCGTCTTTGGCCTGCACTATGCCGGGCTCGTTCGCATCCCGCTGCTGATGATGGAGGCCCGCTTCGACACCGGCGGCATCAATGCCCGCCAGGGAATCGGCGCGCTGCTGCTCGGGGGCGCATTTGCCTTCGGCTGGACCCCGTGCATCGGTCCGATTCTCGGCGCCATCCTGGCGCTGGCCGGAGCGCAGGCGGAAATCGGTCGTGGCGTCATGCTGCTGGCCATCTATTCGATGGGGCTGGCCATCCCGTTCATGCTTGCGGCGCTGGCCACCGACGCCTTCCTGCGCTGGTCTCAGGAGTTCAAGAAGCATCTGGATCTGGTCGAGCGCATCTCCGGCCTGCTGCTGATCCTGGTCGGCCTGCTGATCTTCTTCGGCAGCTTCAGCATCATCTCCTCGTGGATCATCGAATGGTTCCCGTGGCTTGCGGAACTGGAGGGCGCCATCGCCCCTTAAGGCCGACCTGCTATTGACCTGTCCATCGCCCGATGCTTCAATGCACACATGAGCGATACTGCCCGCCAGGCGCTGGAAGAGCGCATCGAAAAGCTGAGCGAACATCTGACGACGATCCGCCGCCAGATGGAAAAGCTGATCGCCGAGAACCGGCGCATGCGCGAGGTCGTGCGCCTGGCCGAAAGCGAACTCAGAAGGCGTCGCGATCAGGTCAACCATCTCGAGGCCGAGCTGCAGAGCCTGCAGAACAGCAAGCTGGAGGCAAAGGCGCGCGTCGAGCATGCGATGGAACAGCTCGACAATCTGATGAGTGAACCGGGAGAATCCTCGTCATGACCCAGTCCGTCGAGGTCACGCTGATGGGGCGTAACTTCATCATCCGCACCGAGGATGATCCGGAGCATGTGCTCGAGGCCGCCAGCATGGTGCAGGAGCGCGTGGACGAGCTGCGCAGCATGGGCACCACCGTGGCCAGCGACCGGCTGCTGGCGCTCGTGGCGCTGAATCTGGCCGGCGAGCTGCTGCAGAGCAGCAAGGCCCAGGTCGAGGGCGTGGATGGCTTGATCTCCGCGCTGGATGAGGTAGTATCACAGGCAGAAGGTTTGGCGAAAGCGCCCCTGCGTTGAGCGACTGGCATCACGTTGCCTGAGCCGATACTTGTCGAAAGGGAGCCTAGCTACATTGGCCGTGTGAGTCCCCGAATCGGGATTCCTGACGTCAGTGTGCGGCGCCCACCTCTTGTAAGAGGGTTCGACAACAGCTTGCCACAACGCCAGCGCGGGGGCGCCTCTTCCATTCCCTTCCTGAAAGGCCGGTCCATGCTTCCCCTTCTCCAATACATTTTCCAATGCAATTCCCGATGCGGCACGACGCTCTTGTCCTCGATGGCGAAGCCATGAGCAAATCGGCGCTGCGCCAGGAGGTCATGCAGCGCCGACTGGCGCTGGGGGATGCGCGCCGCCGGGAATACTCGGCCGCGATCAGCGAAACACTGCTCGATTTCATCGCCCGCGAGATGCCCCGGACCGAACAGCTGCTGGCCTATCGGGCCATGAACAGCGAGGTCAATATCGATCCGGTCTTCGAGCTGCGGGATCGCGAAAGCTATGCGCCGGTCACGCACCACCATGAACACATGCTCTGGCACCGCATCACCCCCGAAACCCGCTGGCAGCCGGGCCTTTTCGGCGTGCTGGAACCGGTGGACGGCGAGATCTGGGAGCCGGGCCGGGCCTGCACCGTGCTGATCTGCCCGCTGACCGGTTTCGACCGCAGCGGCAACCGCCTGGGCATGGGCAAGGGCTGCTTCGATTTCTGGCTGGCGCAGCACCGTTCGCACATCGCGCATATCATCGGCGTGGGCTTTGCCTGCCAGGAGCTTGATCGCATCCCGTCCGAGCCGCACGATATCCCGATGCAGACCATCATCACCGAGCGGGAGATCATCCATGTCTGATTCCATCCGGGTTCTCGTCATCGGCGATGTCATCGGCAAGGCCGGCCGGCGGGCGCTGAAGCAGCATCTGCCATCCCTGATCGATGCCCACCGCATCGATTTCGTCATCGCCAACGGCGAAAACCTCGCGCACGGCTTCGGCCTGACGCAGAGCGTGGCCGAGGAGATGTTCGCCATCGGCGTGGACGTGCTGACCAACGGCAATCACTGCTGGGATCAGCGCGATTTCCTGCAACTGATCGACGAGGACGAACGCTATGTGCGGCCGATGAATTTTACGCCGCATGCCCCCGGCCGGGGCTGGACGATCCGGGAAACCGCCGGCGGCCACCGCATTGCCGTGATCAACCTGATCGGCCAGGTCTTCATGGGACCGTGGGACTGCCCGTTTGCCGCCGCCGATCGCGCGCTGGCCGAGATCCCGGAAGATGTCAGCGCCATCGTCGTGGACATGCATGCCGAGGCCACGAGCGAGAAGATGGGCATGGGCTGGTATCTCGACGGCCGCGCCAGCTTCGTCTACGGCACGCATACGCATATCCCGACCTGCGATGAAACCATTCATGCCAGCGGCACTGCCTATCAGACCGATATCGGCATGACCGGCTCCTATCAGTCGATCATCGGCATGAAGGTCGAGGGGGCACTCAAGCGCATGGTCGAGCGCCTGCCGCAGCGCTTCGAGGCCGTGGAGCGCGGCGCCAGCATCTTCGCGACGATGGTCGATATCGATCCGGCGACCCGCAAGGCAACGTCCATCGATCGCATCCACATCCCGCCCGCCTGACAGACAGGAATCGACCGGATTCTGCCATTCGAGCAACCCAAACCACCGATCATTTCCAGCGGCGTCTTCGCTGGCAGGGGCTACAAAACACCCCGCGTGGCGTAATCGAAAAACAGGCCCAGGAACACCACGAGGCCGAGCGGATGGTTGTTCAGAAAGGCGCGGAAGCAGCCATCGCGCTCCCGCT
>CAZDLB010000019.1:9148-20386 GCA_964505995.1 uncultured Zetaproteobacteria bacterium | reverse complement strand
TGAACGGTGAATCCATGCAGGCGACTGTTATCCATCTCTACGGCATCCCGAACTGCGACAGCGTGCGCCGGGCCAGGCGCTGGCTGAAGGAGCATGGGCTTGCGCATGTGTTCCATGATTTCAGGAAGGAGGGCGTGGATGCAGTCATGCTCGATGCGGCCCTGGACGCCCATGGCTGGCAGGCGCTGCTGAACCGGCGCGGCCGGAGCTGGCGCGCCCTGGATCAGGAACGGCGCCAGCAGATCGATGCCCAGTCCGCCCGCCGCCTGATGCTCGAGCAGCCATTGCTGATCCGTCGTCCCGTGCTTGTCTGCGCAGACCGGGTGCTGGTCGGATTCGATGCCGAAGCCTATGCGGATCTGAGTGCCGCGGTCGCCCGATGAGCGCGCACCATCACGAACGCGGCTTCTTCAATGGGCCGGCCGGTCGCCTGCAGATGCTGTATCAGCCGGGTAAGCCGGGCATGCCGGCCATCGTCGTCTGCCATCCGCACCCGCAGTACGGCGGCACGATGCGCAACAAGGTCGTCTACTGGATCGCGCGCGCCTTCGAGGATGCCGGCTGTTCGGTGCTGCGTTTCAATTTCCGGGGCGTTGAGGCCTCGGAAGGGGTGTGGGATGAGGGCAGGGGCGAGGCCGAGGACGCGGCCGCGGCACTGGCCTGGCTGCATCAGCGGCATGCCGATGCGCCGCTGTGGCTGGCCGGATTCTCCTTCGGCTGCTATGCCGGGCTTCAGGCCGCGGTCCGCATGCCGGAGGTGGAGCGCCTGTTTGCGGTGGCTCCGGCCGTGAATCTCTGGTCCTTCGATTTTCTCGACGGCGATGCCCGGCCGCTCAGTGTCGTGGCCGGCACGGCCGACGAGATCGTGCCGTTTGCGAAGGTTCGGGACTGGGCCAGCGGGCTTATACAGGCACGTTTCCATGCCATCGAGGGCGCCGGACACTTCTTTGAGCATCACATGCAGGCGATGACCGACTGCCTGCTGGCCGACGCGGGATTGCGGGCCTGACGCGGAAGCTCAGCGCGTTTCGGCGGCCCGCCTTCCCGGGCCCAGCCTGCGGATCAGCCCGTCCAGCTCATCGGGATTGAACGGCTTGGACAGCAGCACCGAGTTCGGGATGCGGCGGGTATCTTCCAGAACCAGCGACTGATCGTAGCCGGTGGCATAGATGATCGGCAGATCGGGGCGCTTCTCCCGCATCCGTTTCGACGATTCCAGGCCGTTCATCTTCGGCATCACCATGTCGGTAATCAGCATGTCCCATCGCGCGCAGTCCTGCCGGAAGATTTCCAGGGCCTGCTCGCCGTTCCCGGCCGTGCAGACCCGGTGGCCCATCGTCTCCAGAAGCTCGCGCGTGGGTTCGAGCACGCGCGGATCATCGTCCACGAGCAGAATATCCAGGCCGGCGGAAGCCAGCCTCGAAGGTTTTTCGGTAGCCCGGGTCTCGGTTTCACGCAGCGGCAGAAAGATGTGAAACGTGCTTCCCTTGCCCGGCATGCTCTCCACGTCGATCAGGCCGTGGTGGTGGCGGATGCAGCCCTGCACCATGGCCAGGCCGAGACCGCTGCCGAGCTGCTTGGTCGTAAAGAACGGGTCGAAGATGCGCTCCTGTGTCTCGCGGTCCATGCCGCGGCCGTTGTCGCGGATGCTCAGGTGCGCGAAGCAGCCGCGGCCGAGCACCGGGAAGCGCTCGATCCAGCGCCGGTCCGTGTCCGGATCCACGATCTGCAACGCGATCTCGATGCGGGCGTCTTTTCGATCGCGGCAGGCCTCGACGGCGTTGTTCACGACGTTCAGCAGCGCCTGCTGCAGCTGGTTGGCATCACCGCGGAACGGGAAGCGTCCGGACGGGATGTTCGTCACCAGCTCGATGGATTCGGGAATGTCATGCGTGGCCAGCTTGCAGAACTCCTTGAGAAAGGAATTCAGCGGCATCTCGCGCGCATTGACCTTGCCCTGGCGCGCGAAGGTCAGAAGCTGGGCGACAATCTCGCTGGCCTCCTGGGCCAGCTTCTGAAGCGTGGCCATGCGCTCGGCGGTCTTCGGCAGCCCGGCCACCTCGCGGCTGGCCAGATAGGTCTGGCCGGTGATGCCGGCGAGGATGTTGTTGAAATCGTGGGCGATGCCGCCGACCAGCGTGACGAGGGCCTCCTGTTTCTGTGTTTCGCGCAGCCTGCTCTCGAGCTTCAGCAGCGAGGAGATGTCCTCCTGGATGATGATCGCATGAGTAATGGCGCCGCCGTCATTGACGATGGGCGCGATGCTCATCGAGGCGGTAAACACCGAGCCATCCCTGCGGATGATCTCCTGGCGGCCCTGCCAGCTCAGCCCGTCGCGGAACACGGCCTGCAGATGCTGCTCGAATTCATCGGAATGTTTCGCGAACAGCGCATCGTAAACGGCAATCGCGCGTGTTTCCTGCTCGTTCCACCCGGTCTGCCGGTAGAAGGCGCGATTGACGTATTCGATTTCACCGGTCCGGCTGGTGATGATGATGGCCTCGCCGGCCTGGTCGATGGCGGCCAGCAGATGGGCATTGCGCTCTTCGAGCTCGCGGCGCTCTTGCAGCTCGCGGCGCAGCTCGTCAAGGATCTGACGCTGCTGGCCGATCAGATGGAACTGCTCGCTCTGATCGTCAACGCAGAACAGGCACAGCCGATGCTCGGGCAGCCAGGAGATGGTGAGCCTGTGCATGCGCATGTTGCCTTCGTGATCGGGGCAGGGGATGAACGGATGCTGCGGATGCGGCGGAAGGATCACCGGCGCGCCGCCCCGTTGCACCTGCTCGATGCGGAAGCGGAATTCATCTCCCGCCAGATGCGGAAAGGCCTCGAACAGATCGCGCCCGAGCATGTCCTCCCGCTCCAGGCCGCTCCATTGCTCCATCTGCCGGTTCCACAGCGCAATGCGGTTGTCGCGATCGATGGCCAGCAGGCCGCTGGTCATGTGATCGAGAAGCGGAAAGGCGCGCGGGTCGATGCGCTGGCCGCTCATGCGAGCGGCTCCCGGCCGGCACATGGCAAGCGAGGCAGGCTCAAGTCATCGGTGATGCGGATATCGGTCATCTCAGCCCCTGGACGAGCCATCTGCGGCCCGGATCGTCGGGATATGAAAGCAAGAATGATGCCTGTTTTCAGCATCCAGGCGGGCCTTCAGCGAACCGTCTTGATGACCGTGCCGGGGGAGGGCTGCTCGTCGATGTCCATGCCGTTGAGCGCCGCGATCCGTTCGGCCGTGAAGCGGCCCAGGATCATGTGCGAGGCCTTCGCCAGCCGCTGCCAGCTGTCCTGCTTGGTCCACACATGCAGCGCGATGCGCGGCACGTCACCGTCGCGTTCGGGGTCGTAGGGTCGGAAACTTGACGCGATGGCGTCGAAATCGCGCTGGAAGTCGGCAAAGCGATCCCGGGGCGCCCACATCAGCAGGATGTAGGCCCGCGCTCCCTTGAGAAAGACGCGCGCATCGATCCGGGCCTGGCTGACGTGTGGAGCCGAAAGCCGCACCAGCGTGCGCGCAAACGCCATGCCGGCCTGCCGGCCGGTCGTGATCGGACCGCGCTTGCGCGCCGGGAACAGCTTTTCCAGAACCTCGGCGGGCGACTGGCGCTTGCGCAGCTCCTTCAGCTGCATCTGGAAGAAGGCCTTCTGCTTGCGGATGCGGGCATTCAGCGCGGCCGGTGAATTGCTGATGACCCAGTTCTCGGGGAATTCAAGCTGGATGCCGAGCTTGGGATGCAGGAAGCGGTGACCGACCACAGCACCCTGTTCCGGCGAGTCGCCGTAGGGATACCCGTCGAGCGCGGCGATCATCGCCTGGCGGTTGACCAGGCCCTGACCGCTCTGTTCGCGGGCCGCCAGCGCCACGGCATCGCGGATGCGTTTCTCGGTTTCCGGGTGGCTCGCAAACGCGCCATGGTATTTCTCGACCTTCTCGCCGGCATCGGTGCGTTCGCGGGTGTCGATGTCGTCCAGGCGCTTGAGCGTCTTCAGGATGCCGATGACCGCGCGCGGATCGTAGCCGGCGCGGGTCAGGTATTTCAGCGCCAGTTCATCGGACTGCGATTCGGCGGCGCGGCCATAGCCCTGGATGATGGCCGTGGCCAGCAGGTCGCTGAGCTGGCCGGCGGCCTCGGGGATGGGTACGAAGATCGAGGTCAGCACCATGCCGAGCTGATAGGCCTGCGCCTGGGTATAGCGCTTGACGGCATGGCGTGCGGTGACATGGCCGATCTCGTGGCCGAGCACGGCCGCCAGCTCGGCCTCGCTGTTCAGATGGGTCAACAGCCCCCGGTAGATGTAGATATAGCCGCCGGGCAGCGCAAAGGCATTGATCGTCGCATCGTCGACGACATGAAAGCGGTAGAAAAGTTCCGGACGATCGCACACGGCGGCCAGCTTCTGGCCGACGCGGTCGACATAGCGCGCCAGCGGATCGGATTCCGGCAGCAGCGGCATGCTCTTGGCCACCTCGGCGGCGGCCTGCTGACCGAGCTGAAGCTCCTGCTCCTCGCTCATCAGCACGAACTCCGAGGATTTGCTGACCGGATTGGTCGCACATCCTCCCAGCATCATCAGCAGCAGCAGGCCGCAGGTCAGCTTCCATCGCTTCATCGTGTCTTCGTGGCCTCCATTTCCAGGTCGAAAGGCGAGTGCAGCGCCAGGTAGAGCCCGCCGTCGCGGCCGGCGCGGATCGTTCCGCGGACGATGACCCGGCTGTTTTTCTCCGGCATCGACACCGCCTCGAACCAGCGACGATACTTTCTCGGGATGCTTACACGCAGCGCGCCCAGCGAAAAGCCCCATCGTTTCGGCTGCGATACCTTCCCGCGCACCAGACGGAACTGGCCGATGTGCGCAGCATGGATGTCCGTGGCTTCGAGAATGCGAAAGCGCGGGGTGCGCCAGATACCGAGATGTTCGCGGCGCGCGCGTTTTTCGGCGGCCAGCAGAGCCGGGGTCCAGCGGAAGTTCGGCGCGAAGGTATACACATGCGCCAGTCCCCGGCGCACCAGCGCGGCATTGACCCACTGGCCGTTCTTGCGATAGACCTGCGCCAGCGTGCGCCCGTAATCGTCCCGGCGATCGGCATCCAGGCGCAGGCGCACGGTGCGCCCGGCGATCATCGCCTCCAGCGCCGATCTGGCTCTCTCGCCGAGCGGCTCGCCGGGCTCGCGGTCATGGCGGATCTCGGGGGCGTTGATGCCCAGCAGGCGTATCTTTTCGCCGTTCGTCGTGCGGAAGGTGTCGCCGTCGAAGACCGTTTCGACGCTGACCCAGCGATCGGGCGTGACGGTGGACAGCGTGCCGGCGCCCGCCATCTGCACGAAGGCCAGAGCCGCCAGCGCAAGCGCCGGCAGGCGATCATGCATCCAGCGTGCCGACCAGCTCCGCATAGCGTTTCATGCCCTGTTCCTGAAGGTAGGCATCCAGCTCCTCAAGCACGCCGCGGCACATCAGCGGCTCGTAGAACAGGCCCGTGCCGATGCCGAGCGCATCGGCGCCGGTGATCGCGAATTCGATCGCATCGCGGCCGCAGGTGATGCCACCCTGGCCCAGGATCGGGATGTTGTGACGCGCGGCCACCGCCCGGGTCTGATGAATCTTCCACAAGGCAACCGGCTTGATGGCTGGCCCCGACAGGCCGCCGGAGACATTGGCGATGACCGGCTTTCTGCTGCGGATGTCCACGGCCATGCCGACCAGCGTATTGATGACCGAAAGGCCGTCGGTCCCGGCCTCGATGACGCGGCGCGCGGTTTCGGCGATGTCGGCATTGTTCGGCGAAAGCTTCGTGATCAGCGGCTTGTTCGTGGCCGGGCGCATCGCCTCGACGACGCGCGCGGCCATGTCCGGGTTGTTGCCGAAATGCACGCCGCCCTCCTTGACGTTCGGGCAGGAGATGTTGATCTCGATGGCCGTGACCGGGGAATCGTCGAAGATGCGCGCGACCTCGGCATATTCCTCGGGGCTGGTGCCGTTGGCATTGGCCCAGAACTGGGTCTCGTCGTGCGGCAGCCGCGGCAGGATTTCATCGACGACATGGCGCGCGCCCGGGTTCTGCAGGCCGATCGCATTGAGCATGCCCGACGGGGTTTCATAGACCCGGTGCGGCGGATTGCCGAGCCTCGGCTCCAGCGTCGTGCCCTTGAGAATGACGGCGCCGATGTCACGGTTGGAAAAGCCCTCGACGCGGGTGAACTCCTCGCCAAAGCCGACGCAGCCGGAAAGCAGCACCAGCGGCGTCTGCAGCGTCAGGCCCGCGAACTCGACCGACAGATCGCTGCGGTATTTCGGACTTGCCGTGCCCGCGCTGGCGTTCATGCCGCCTGCGCCCCGGCCGCGATCAGATCGCGCGCATGCAGCGTCTTCCCGCGAAGTTCCCTGGAGGCATCGGAGAGCAGGTGGAGATAGGCCGGCACGACCGTTTTCGCCGACGGCACCTCCTTCGGATGCGTGCCGCCGTAGCAGCGGCGGAAAAGCTCGGTGCGCACGCGCCCGGGATTGAGCGTATTGAAGCGATACGGGGCATCCGGATGCTCCATCTGCCACATCGCCGCGGCATAGCCCAGCGCCCGCTTGGCCAGGCCATAGGCATGCCAGTTGGGCTGATCCTGATCGATCATGTCGCAGGTCGTGAAGATGACCGACGCGTTTGCGGCGCGCCGGATCAGCGGCAGCATCATCTGCGTGAGCATGTTCGGTGCGGTCAGGTGGATGTCGAGCATGGCGCGGAAGTCCTTGAGCTTGACGTACTGCATCGGCGTGCAGCGGTCGATGTATCCGGCGCAGTGCACCAGCCCGTCCAGGTGCGGGATATGATCCTTCAGCGCCAGGAACAGCTTGCCGTAATCATCGAAGTTCATCAGATCGAACGGCACGCACAGGCAGCGGCCACCCAGCTCCTCGATGCGCTGCTGGGTCTGCGCCAGGCCGTCCTCGTTGCGGCCGAGCGCCACGACATTCGCACCCCGCTCGCCGAGGGCGGCGGCGACAAACTGGCCGATGCCGTCGGATGCGCCGGTGACCATGATGATCCTGTCCTGAAATTCCTTCGCCATGTTGCCGTACTCCTTGCTGCCTGCGATGCCGGCCAATGGTACCGATGCCGGCCCGATTGCCCAGCCCGTATCCCCCTTTCCGTGGTTTTCCGCCGCCGGTGAGCTGCTAGGCTTGGCCGCCATCGCATCTGGAGGTTGGATCGTGGCCGATTATCAGTACATCTACAGCATGCAGGGCGTGGGCAAGATCGTCGCCGGCCAGCGGGAGATTCTCAAGGACATCTATCTGTCCTTCCTGCCCGGAGCGAAGATCGGCGTGCTCGGCCTGAACGGCGCGGGCAAGTCCACGCTGCTGCGCATCATGGCCGGGCTGGATACCGACATCGTCGGCGAGGCGCGTCCGGCGCCGGGCATCAGGGTCGGCTATCTGCCGCAGGAGCCGGAACTGGACCCGGACAAGGACGTGCGCGGCAATGTCGAGGAGGGGGTGGCCGAGACCAAGGCCCTGCTCGACCAGTTCAACGAAATCTCCGCCCGCTTTGCCGAGCCGATGAGCGATGAGGAGATGAACCGGCTCATCGAGGAGCAGGGTCGGCTCCAGGATCGCATCGATGCGGCCGATGCCTGGGATCTGGATCGCAAGCTGGAGATCGCGGCCGATGCGCTGCGGCTGCCGGACTGGGATGCCGATGTGACGAAGCTTTCCGGCGGCGAGCGCCGGCGCGTGGCGCTGTGCCGCCTGCTGCTGTCCAATCCCGACATGCTGCTGCTCGATGAGCCGACGAACCATCTCGATGCCGAGTCCGTCGCATGGCTGGAGCGCTTCCTGCATGACTATCCCGGTACCGTCGTGGCCGTGACGCACGATCGCTATTTCCTCGACAATGTCGCCGGCTGGATCCTGGAGCTGGATCGCGGTCGCGGCATTCCGTTCGAAGGCAACTATTCGGCCTGGCTGGAGGCAAAGGAGAAGCGGCTGGCGCAGGAGGAGAAGCAGGAGACGGCGCGCAGGAAGGCGATCGAACATGAGCTGCAATGGGTTCGGGCTGGCGCCAGGGGGCGGCATGCGAAATCCAAGGCGAGGCTGAAGGCCTTCGACGAGCTGGCCAGTCGCGAGGTGCAGGAGCGCAATGCCACGAAGCAGATCTTCATCCCTTCCGGCGAGCGCCTGGGCGATGTCGTGATCCGCGCCGAGCATATCTGCAAGGCTTATGGAGACCGGGAGCTGATCGAGGATCTCAGCTTCAATCTGCCGCGCGGCGGCATCGTCGGCGTCATCGGCGCCAATGGCGCGGGCAAGACGACGCTGTTTCGCATGATCACCGGTCAGGAGAAGCCGGATTCCGGCGAGCTGATCATCGGCGATACCGTGAAGCTTTCCTATGTGGACCAGTCGCGCGATGCGCTGGACGATGACAAGACGGTCTGGGAGGAGATCTCCGGCGGTTCGGATACGATCTGGCTGGGGCGCATCGAGGTGCCCAGCCGCGCCTACTGCGGCCGCTTCAACTTCAAGGGCGGCGACCAGCAGAAGAAGATCAAGACGCTCTCAGGCGGCGAGCGCAACCGCGTGCATCTGGCGAAGATGCTGAAATCCGGCGGCAATGTGCTGCTGCTCGACGAGCCGACGAACGATCTGGATGTCGAAACCTTGCGGGCGCTGGAGGAGGCGCTGCTCGATTTCGCCGGCTGCGCCGTCGTGATCTCGCATGATCGCTGGTTCCTCGACCGCATCGCCACGCATATCCTGGCCTTCGAGGGCGAGGGGCATGTCGAGTGGTTCGAGGGCAACTTCGCCGATTACGAGGCCGACAAGAAGAGGCGCCTGGGCGAGGATGCGATCCAGCCGCATCGCATCAAATACAAGAAGCTCGTGCGCTAGCCTTCGTTCTCGCCGGTCGATTCGACGGCCTCGGTCAACAGCTTCTGCACGCTCTGGCTGAGCGCAGCGATGCGGAAGGGTTTGTGGATGATATCCGTCCCGGACAGGTGGGCCATGCCGTTGAGCGTGTGGGTCAGATCGTAGGCGGTGGCGAAGAGGATCGGGATGTCGTTGCGGATCCTGCGCAGCTGCATCGCCGTCTCGGTGCCGTTTAAGTCGGGCATGACGACATCGAGGACGACCAGCGCGATCTCGTCGCCATGCTCGCCGAAGATCTCCAGCGCCTTGCGTCCCGAGGAGGCCGTGCGCGTGCGATAGCCCAGGCCGGCCAGCACCTCGGCGGCGGTCTCGCGGAACGCATCCTCGTCATCGACGATCAGAATCGTCTCGCCATGGCCGTGGAGGATTTCGCCGGAATGCTCGCCAGGCTCCATGTCCTGCTCCTCCCGGCGCGGCAGGTATAGATCGATCGTTGTGCCTTCGCCGGGCACGGAATCCACCTGGATGATACCGCCCAGCCGGCGCACGAAGCCATAGACCATCGGCAGCCCCAGCCCCGTGCCCTGGCCGACCTCGCGCGTCGTGAAGAACGGCTCGAAGATATGCTTTCGAACCTCCTCCGGGATGCCGCAGCCGTTGTCCTGCATGCGGATGCGCACCAAGCGCCTGGAGGCAAGCTTCGGATGCATGCGAATGAAATCCTCATCGGCATCGAAGCAGTCCAGCGACAGCCGGACGTCGGGATGCTCGCGATCAGCCACGGCGGCCACGGCATTGTGCAGCAGATGCGTCAGCGCCTCCTGCAGCTTGCCGGCATCGGCAAACAGCAGCGCCGGCTCATCCGCATCGGGCAGCTCGATCGTGAAGCGGATGTTCTGGCTCAGCGTCGGCCGCACGATCACCTCGTACTCGCGCAGGAAGCGGACCAGATCGATGCGTTCCGGGCGCAGCTGGCTGCGTCGGGCAAAGACCAGCATCTGCTCGATCATCGAGGCCGCACGCCGGATCAGGTTCTCGATGCGATCCAGCCGTTCGATGTCCTTCGCATCAACGATATGCTGGCGCACGAGGTAGAGGTTGCCCTGCATGCCGGCCAGCGCGTTGTTGAACTCGTGCGCGATGCCGCCGACCAGCGTCGCCGTCGTATCCATGCGCTCGGCCATCTGAATCTGCTCGGAGAGTACCTGCTGCTGCCGCTTGCGGGCGCTGATGTCGTTGATGATCCCATAGATGCAATCGATTTCGCCATGATGGTCGTAGCGGATCGTGAGGCTTTCGCCGAACCAGCGCTCATCGCCGTCCTGATGGATTGGATAGGCGAGATCCACATGCGTATCGCCCCGGCGGATGGCCTCGGCCAGCTGCTGCCGGTTGGCCAGTGCCGTGGCATCGGCCACGCCCCAGCTCCAGAGCTTTGAGCCTGCAAGCGCATCCGGAGGCAGCTTCAGAACCTGCACGGACTTGCTCGAGGCGCCGGCATAGTGGCGGCCGTCCGTGGACCACCAGAAGCAGGCCGGCAGCAGCTGCATCATCTCGACGATATGCTCCTTCAGATCCTGATGCGAATGCCTCAGCTGCTGAAAGACGTCGAGGATCTCCGCGGCTTCCTCGGGCAGCTCGTTCTCAAGCTGGGCGAGCGAGTCATCGCTTGGCATGCCCCTGGACTCGATGGAGGCGCGAACCCTGTGAAGCGGGGATACCAGCCGCCGTTCCAGGGAGCGGTGCAGGCCGAAGATCGAGATGCCGAGCAGCAGAAGCATCAGCAGCGCCGTCCAGGCCGTCGTGGCCAGGATCGCCATCGTCACCGGCCGGTCATCCATGATCAGCGCCAGCGAGGCATGATGCCCGGGGATTTCGCGGGTATAGAGCTTCAGGTGGTTCAGGGAACCGACGAGCGATGCCAGGTTGCTGCTCGTAAGGGGCCGGGACAGCTGCAGGCGCGTCTTCTCGCCGGGCGTGATCGAGGCATGCATCAGCTGGCCGCTGGCATCCACGAGCAGGATGGCGGAGATCAGCGGCTGTTCGATCAGCGCATCGCCTTCCTCCTGGATAGATTTGTCGTCGTTCTGATCCAGATGCTTCGCGAATTCGGCCGCCTGGTACTGCAGCCGGTGCTCGGCCATCAGATCGAGGATATAGCCGCGCAGCGCATTGAACGAGAGCAGGAAGACGATGCCGAGGAAGACGAAGAACAGGCCGCTCCACACCAGCAGCGTGCGCGTCAGATCCTGCTTCAATGTGTGATGGGCATGCGGCATGAGACTCCTCGCTGATTCCAATATAAAAGGAACCGTCAGAGATTAAAAAGGAACCGTCAGAGATTACAAGCCAGTTTCATGCCAGAAGCCCCGGATGGCA
>CAZDLB010000019.1:0-9048 GCA_964505995.1 uncultured Zetaproteobacteria bacterium | reverse complement strand
AAAAGGAACCGTCAGAGATTACAAGCCAGTTTCATGCCAGAAGCCCCGGATGGCAAAGGAAAAACGGCCTCAGGCCCCAGGGGCGGGAAGCCGCCGCAATCGGGAACTCAGCCGATCTCCATCAGGCATTCATCGGGGTTGACGTTGTCGCCCTCGACGACATGGATGGCCTTGACGGTGCCGGAGACCGGCGCATGCACCGGATTCTCCATCTTCATCGCCTCGACCGTCAGCACCGTCTGGCCGGCCTCGACCTGATCGCCCTCAGCCACGACAATGGAAACGATGCGGCCGGGCATCGGCGTCGTGACATCCGAGTCGCTGGTGGCCTTCGGACGCCTGGAGCCCTTGGATGCCTTCCTGCTGTCGATGCTGCCGTCGGCCGTCGGCACGATCTCGGTCAGCGTCTCGACCATGACCTCCTCAAGCACATTGTCCACCTTGACGTAGAACGGCCGCACATCCTCGCTCTTGTGGCCGGAGCCCTCGATCTTGATATGGTATTCCTCGCCATGGATCGTGATGTTGAACTCCGTCGGCGCCAGTGCCGGGGCCACGACGGCCGGTTCGGCGCCGGCCTCCTCCGGAGCCTCGAGCGGCTCGGGCCTGAGCTGGCCGGATTCGCGCTCCTCGAAGTATTCCAGCGCGATCGTCGGGAACATCGCGTAGGAGAGCACGTCCTCGACCGACTTCGCCTTGTCGCCGATCTCGCGGGTCAGCGCGTCCAGTTCCGGCTCCAGCAGATCGGCCGGGCGCACATCCGTCGGCTCCTCGTCGCCCAGCGCCAGCTTGCGAACCTCCTCGTTGACCTCGCCCAGCGGCCGGCCGTACATGCCCTTCAGATAGGCTTTGGTTTCGTTCGTGATGACCTTGTATTTCTTGCCGGAGACGACATTGAGCACGGCCTGCGTGCCGACGATCTGGCTCGTCGGCGTGACCAGCGGCGGATAGCCAAAGTCCTTGCGCACGCGCGGAATCTCGTCGAGCACCTCGTCCATCTTGTCCAGCGCGCCCTGATCGCGCAGCTGGTTGGCCAGATTGGAAATCATGCCGCCGGGGATCTGGTTGACGAAGACGCGCGTGTCCATGACCGTCGCATCGGATTCGAAGCGGGCGTATTTCTTGCGCACCTTGCGGAAATAGGCCGCGATCTCCTGCAGCGCCTCGAGATTCAGGCCGGTGTCGTATTCGGTGCCGGCGAAGGCGGCGACCATGGCCTCGGTCGCCGGGTGGCTGGTGCCGCCGGCCAGCGGGCTGATGGCGGTATCGATGATGTCGCAGCCGGCATGCACGGCTTCCCATTGCACCATCTCGGCCACACCCGCGGTCGCATGCGAATGCAGGTGCAGCGGCACGGAAATGGCCTGTTTCAGTGCCGTGACCAGCTCGCGCGTGGCCTTCGGCGTCAGCAGGCCGGCCATGTCCTTGATGGCCACGGTGTCGCAGCCCATGTCCTCGAACTGTTTCGCCAGATCGACGAAATGCTCCAGCGTGTGCACCGGGCTGACAGTGTAGCAGATCGCGCCCTCGGCATGCTTGTCGTTGGCCTTGACCTGATGGATCGCGGTGCGCACGTTGCGCAGGTCGTTCATCGCGTCGAAGACGCGGAAGACATCCACGCCATTGGCCGCGGCCATGTCCACGAACTTGCGCACGACATCATCGGCATAATGGCGGTAGCCCAGCAGGTTCTGGCCGCGCAGCAGCATCTGGATCGGCGTGTTCGGCAGGGCCTTGTTCAGTTCGCGCAGCCGCACCCACGGCCCTTCCTTCAGATAGCGCAGGCAGGTATCGAACGTGGCACCGCCCCAGGCCTCGATGGACCAGTAGCCGATCGCATCGAGCTTGTCGCAGATCGGCAGCATGTCATCCAGACGCATGCGCGTGGCCAGCAGCGACTGATGTCCGTCGCGCAGGGCCAGTTCGGTGATTGCCAGTTTCTTCTTTGTCATATCCCTTTCCTTTCGCGGTTCGGTCTCGGCATCCAATCAGAGGCCCGCGTGCGCGGCGATGGCCACGGCCACGGCGGCGGCGATGTCCTCGCGCGCCTCGAACGGCTTGTAGTCGAGCAGCTCCGGATGCTCGTCGAGGAATCCGGTGTGGAACTCGCCGGCCATGAAGGCCTCGGAGGCGACGATGTGCCGATAGAACGGCAGCGTCGTGCGCATGCCGCGGATGTCGTACTCGGCCAGAGCCCGCTTCGAGCGCATGACCGTGGTCTTCCAGTCCAGGCCGGAAACCGTGAGCTTGGCGCACATCGAGTCGTAGTAGGGCGGCAGCTCATAGCCGGCATAGACGCAGCCATCCACGCGCACGCCCAGGCCACCCGGGGAATGGTAGCGCGTGATGCGGCCGGGGGTGGGCAGGAAATCATTCTTCGGATCCTCGGCATTGATGCGATACTCGATCGCAAAGCCGTTGATGCGCAGATCCTCCTGCGTGAACGGAAGCGGCTCGCCCGCGGCAATGGCGATCTGCTGGGCGACGATATCCACGCCGGTGATCGTTTCGGTGATCGTGTGTTCGACCTGCAGGCGCGTGTTCATCTCCATGAACCAGAAGTTGTGGTCTTTGTCCACGAGGAACTCGACGGTACCGGCATTGACGTAGTTCACGGCCCGCGCGGCCTGCACCGCGACCTCGCCCATCTTCCGGCGCAGCTCGTCGCTGAGGAAGTTGCTCGGCGCGATCTCGATCAGCTTCTGGTTGCGCCGCTGGATCGAGCAGTCGCGCTCGAACAGGTGCACGACGTTGCCGTGGGTATCGGCCAGGATCTGGAACTCGATGTGATGCGGCTCGACGATGCACTTCTCCATGAACAGTTCATCGGAACCGAAGGCGGCCAGCGCCTCGCGCTGCGTGATGGCATAGTTCTCGCGCAGCTGCTCGTCGTTATCGCAGCGGCGGATGCCGCGGCCGCCGCCGCCGGCCGCCGCCTTGAGCATGACCGGATAGCCCATGTCATGCGCGAGCCTGAGCGCCTCCTCGATGCTGGTCAGCGCGCCATCGGAGCCGGGGATGACCGGCACGCCGGCGGCGATCATGGATTCGCGCGCCTTGGTCTTGCTGCCCATATCGCGGATCGCCTCGGGCGCCGGACCGATGTAGCACAGCCCCGCCTTGATGATCTCCTCGGCGAACTCGTCGTTCTCGGCCAGGAAGCCGTAGCCAGGATGCACGGCGTCGCAACCGGTTTCCAGCGCCACGTTGACGATGCGGTGGATGTTCAGATAGCTCTTGACCGGGTCCGGCCCGATCATCACCGCACGATCGGCCTTCTTCACATGCAGGGCATGGCTGTCGGCCTCGGAATAGATGGCGACCGTTTCAATGCCCATCTCGCGGCAGGACCGGATGATGCGGATGGCGCATTCGCCACGGTTGGCAATGAGAATTCGTTTGAACAAGAACTCGCTCCTGGCCGTTCTGGCGGGCGTGCAGCATAGCGTTTCGCTCCCGTTGCGGCAACTTCACATCCGGGACATGGCGGGGCGGATCAGGGTCGAATCAGTACCGGCTCGCCTTCGCGGACATGCTCGAAAAGCTCGAGGATATCGGCATTGGCCATGCGGATGCAGCCGTGCGAGACGGGTGTGCCGAGCAGCTCCTCGTCGGGTGTTCCGTGGATATAGATATAGCGCCGGCGGGTATCGACCGGCCCGCGCCGGTTGAAGCCGGTCTCGCAGCCCTCCAGCCACAGGATGCGCGTCAGAATCCAGTCATGCTCCGGCAGCGCATCGGCCAGCGCTTGCGAATAGACGCCGACGGGTCTGCGGGCGCGAAAGACGGTCAGCGGCGGCAGGCCCTCTCCGATCTTGCGATGGATGCGATGCCGGCCCAGCGGCGTCTGCAGGCTGTCGCGCAGGTTGCCTGCGCCATTCGCAGCCGTGGAAACCGGATACACACGCCAGACGCCGGAGGGCCGGCGATGATACAGGCGCTGCTCGCCGATGCGGACGATGATCATCGGCGCAGTCTAGCACGGCTGCGGCGCTTGTGCGCCCGACCCGCTTGCCTACAATGGCGCCCAGTTCAATTACAAGCCCGAGGAGCCATCATGGATATCAACAAGATTCCGCCCGGAAACAATCCGCCGGAAGACATCAATGTCATCATCGAGGTGCCGGCGCATGCCGATCCGGTCAAATACGAGCTGGACAAGGAATCGCGCGCCTTCTTCGTCGATCGCTTCATGCATACGGCGATGCATTATCCGGCCAACTACGGCTTCGTGCCGAACACATTGTCCGAGGACGGCGATCCGGTGGATGCGCTGGTCGTGTGCAACTTCTCGCTGATCACCGGCTGCGTGATCAATGTGCGACCGATCGGCGTGCTGCTGATGGAGGACGAGAAGGGAGTGGATGCCAAGGTGCTGGCCGTGCCGGTATCCGAAATCAAGCCGGTGTTCGACCATGTCGAGGGGCCCGAGGACATGCCGCGCTTCCTGCTCGATCAGATCCAGCACTTCTTCGAGCATTACAAGGATCTGGAGCCCGGCAAGTGGGTCAAGGTCATCGGCTGGAAGGGCGCGGATGCGGCGAAAAAGGAGATCATGGATTCCATCGAGCGCTACAAGGCGGAGAAATAGTCCGCGCCATCCTCAGACCCGAGAACAAGGAAGCGGTTGCGTTGGCAGCCGCTTTTTTGTTGTATGTGACCGGTTGCATGATCGGGAGTCGAGGATGGAGGTGACATGAATCTGACAAGCTTACCGGTGATTCTGGGCCTGGCGGGCCTGGGAGCCGCCTTTCTGCTGTATCGCAATATCCTGAAATATCCGGCCGGCAGCGGCCGCGTGGCCGAGATCGCCGATGCCATTCATCTGGGCGCGATGGTGTTTTTGCGGCGCGAGTATTCGATCCTGGCCGGCTTCGTGGTCGTCGTGGCCGTGCTGCTGTTCATCAGTCTGGGCATGAACACGACGCTGGCCTTTCTTCTGGGGGCGGCGTGTTCGGCGCTGGCCGGCTACATCGGCATGTATTCGGCGACCCGGGCCAATGTGCGCACGACCGAGGCCGCGCACCGCGACGGCAGTGCATCCGCGCTGACTGTGGCCTTCTTCGGGGGCTCGATCATGGGCCTGACGGTCGCCGCGCTTGGCCTGCTTGGCCTGGGCACGCTGTATCTTTTCTTCGGCGGCGATCCGGAAACGGCGCATGCGATTCATGGCTTCGGCATGGGCGCCTCATCGGTGGCGCTGTTCTCGCGTGTCGGCGGCGGCATCTATACCAAGAGCGCCGATGTCGGCGCCGATCTCGTCGGCAAGGTCGAGGCGGGGATTCCCGAGGATGACCCGCGCAATCCAGGCGTGATCGCCGATAATGTCGGCGACAATGTCGGCGATGTCGCCGGCATGGGCTCGGACATCTTCGAGTCCTACTGCGGTGCGATGATCGCGACGATCGCGATCTCCTCGGTGATGCCGCTGGCGGAGCTGGCCGGCATCGGCGAGCGCGCCTCGATGATGTTCCTGCCGCTGGCGCTGGCCTCGGCCGGACTCGTCTGTTCCATACTCGGCATCCTGCTGGTGCGCATGGTCTCCCGGCTGCCGCTGGATGTGGCGCTGAGGATCGGCACGATCAGCGCCGCGGTGCTGTTCATCGTGGCCGCGCTCGGCGTCATCAGCTTCGTCGATGTCTCGCTGAAGGTCTGGGGCGCGGTGCTGGCCGGCGCGGTCGGCGGTGTGATCATCGGCCTGATCACCGAATACTTCACCGGCGGCGCACCGGTGCGGCACATCGCCGAGGCCGGCGAAACGGGGCCTGCGACGGTGATGATCTCGGGTCTGGCGATCGGCATGAAGTCGGTCGTCGTGCCGATGCTGACGATCTGCGCGATCATCTTCATCTCCACGCATCTGTGCGGGCTCTATGGCGTCGGTATCGCCGCGGTCGGCATGCTGGCCACCGTCGGCATCACGATGGCCATCGATGCTTACGGGCCGGTGGCCGACAATGCCGGCGGCATTGCCGAGATGGCCGGCTATGGCGAGGAAACCCGCCGGATTACCGATACGCTGGATGAGATGGGCAATACGACGGCCGCGATCGGCAAGGGCTTCGCGATCGGGGCCGCGGCGCTGGCGGCGCTGGCGATCATCACGGCCTATCACGAGACCGTGGCCGTGCATCTGCCGGAGTTCAGCCTGGAGCTGGATAATCCGATCGTGCTGATCGGCATGTTCATTGGCGGCTCGTTCCCGTTTCTGGTCGCGGCGCTGACGATGACGGCCGTCGGCGATGCGGCCTTCGAGATGATCAAGGAGATCCGCCGCCAGTTCCGCGAGATTCCGGGGCTGCTGGAGGGCAAGACGCAGCCGGACACGGCACGCTGCGTCGATATCGCGACGACCGCGGCGCTGAAGAAGATGATCGTGCCGGGGGTACTCGCCGTGGCGGCGCCGCCGGTGGTCGGCTTCTGCCTCGGCCCCGAGGCGCTGGGCGGCATGCTGGGCGGCGCGCTGGTCGGCTGCGTGGTGCTGGCGCTGACGATGGCGAATGCCGGCGGCGCCTGGGACAATGCCAAGAAATATGTCGAGAAGGGGCATCTCGGCGGCAAGGGCTCCGAGGTACACAAGGCGGCCGTCGTCGGCGACACGGTCGGCGATCCGTTCAAGGACACCTCGGGGCCGTCGATGAACATCCTGATCAATGTCATGGCCATCGTGTCGCTGGTGATTGCGCCGCTGCTGGGGTGATGCGGGCCGGCTGATCAGGCCGGCTGAAGCGGGGGTTGATCAGGCCGGCTGGTCAGGACAAGGGCCGAGCGATCAGCCGCCGAGCTCGCGCGTGGCGGCCTCGATGTCCCGCTCCAGTTTTTCCAGCAGCTCGCCGCGCTTCATGCCGGCCACCGTTGCGGCATCGAGGTAGGGCAGGAAGCGCACGTCAATCGTGCCCGGCCGCTTGATGAAGCCGCGCTTGGGCCAGCAGCGCCCGGCATTGTGCGCCATCGGCAGGATGCCGACCTTCGCCTTGTGCGCCAGCGCCACGCCGCCGGGCTGGTACTTGCCGGTTTCCCCGACCGCGGAGCGGGTGCCCTCGGGGAAGATGACGACCCAGCGGCCTGTCTTGAGAAAATGCGTTCCCTGCTGGATGACCTGTTTGATCGCCTCGCGCGGATTGCCGCGGCGGATCGCGATCGTGCCCATCAGCGCCAGCGCCCAGCCGAACAGCGGGATGTAGTAGAGTTCGCGTTTCAGGATCCAGACATAGGGTGGCACCAGCAGCGGCATGGCCACCGTCTCGGCGGCGGACTGGTGCTTGGCCATGACCACGCACGGCTCATCGGGCAGATGTTGTTTGCCTTCGATGTTCAGCCGGATGCCGCAGATGACGCGCAGCAGCGCGAAGATCGTACGCGACCACAGCCTGGCCCAGAACCACGAGGCGGCAAAGCCGAAGGGGCGAAACAGGATCACCAGCAGCGAAAAGACACCGGTCAGCAGCATGAAAAGCAGGTTGAAGACGGCGGATCGGATCACGAGCATGAGGTCATCTCCAGCAGCGCATCCACGGCTTCGCCCAGGTCAGCAAAGGCGCGGACTGCGGGCATGATTTGCCGCGATTTTTCCAGAATGGCCGCGGCATCGCCATAGCCGCTCTGCACCAGCCAGGCCGGCACGCCGGCCGCGTGCGCCGCTTCGACGTCGCGAAACGAGTCGCCGATCATCAGCGCCCGTTCGGGATGATCCTTCAGGCCAAGCGCGGCCAGCGACTGCAGCAACAGGCCGGGCAGAGGCTTGCGGCAGCTGCAGCCGTCATCCGGGCCGTGCGGGCAGTAGGCGACATGGGCGATGCGCCCGCCCGCCTCCTCGATGCTCAGCAGCATCTTCGCATGGATCGCATCGAACGTGGCCTGATCCACCATGCCACGGCCGAGCGCCGACTGGTTGCTGCAGATGGCCACGGGGATGCCGGCCCGGGTCAGTCGGGCGATGGCTTCAAGCGAACCCGGAATCGGACGCCACTGGTCGGGGCTGAGGATGTAGTCCGGCGAATCGAAATTGATGACGCCGTCGCGATCGAGCAGCACGGCCCGGGGCGGTTGGGGCGCGGACATTGCGGTCATCGCGCAACGGTAAGGGGTAAACGGGACAAAGAAAAGGCGGCTTCAGTGCTCGCGTGCCTGGCGGACCGCCTCGATGACCTCATCGGGCGGGATCACGCCGTGTCTGCCTCGGATCATGCCGACGGATTCGCCTTCGGCAGCCACGCGCTCGCCGATCAGAAAGGTATGCTTCATGTAGAAGCCGCGATCGTCCCAGTGGGTCAGCTCCATGACGAGCGTGAAACGCTGGAACGGCTTCAGCGATTTGCGGTAGCGCATCGTATGCTCGGCGATGACCGGCATCCAGCCCTTGCGGAGCATCACGCCGGCCAGCCCCGTGCGCAGAAAGGCGTCGATGCGGCTCAAATCGCACAGCGTGATGTAGCGGCCGTCGTTCATGTGCATGTTCAGATCCAGATCGTTGGGCAGCACGCGCAGCCGCAGTTCGTTGCGCAGCCGGCCAAGCGGCAGCCTCGGCCGGAACAGCGAGCCGAGCCAAACGATGAACATGCGCAGGATCAGGTTCATGCCGGGCGCGGTCCGAAGATGATGATGAAGCTACCCAGCAGGCAGACGGCGACACCGATCCAGTCCGTCATCGTCGGCCTGATCGAATCCACGGCCCACAGCCATAGCAGGGCCATGCCGATATACACCCCGCCATAGGCAGCATAGACGCGACCGGCGGCATTCGGATGCAGGGTCAGAAGCCAGGCGAAGGCGGCAAGGCTGAAGGCAGCGGGCAGCAGTACCCAGGCGGAATAGCCCTGCTTCAGCCACAGGTAAGGAAGATAACAGCCGATGATCTCGGCCAGCGCCGTGACGGCAAACAGGGCAAATGTTCCGACGACCTTCATGCCTCCTCCCTGCTGGCGAGTCTATATCAAAGCCTTGCCGCAAACAAAAAGGGCGGCCCGAAGGCCGCCCCCTTGGATCGGATGAATCTCCGCTTATCCGAA
This sequence comes from uncultured Zetaproteobacteria bacterium, assembly GCA_964505995.1. Lineage (GTDB taxonomy): Bacteria > Pseudomonadota > Zetaproteobacteria > Mariprofundales > Mariprofundaceae > JAJRVH01. Next base: position 40 of record CAZDLB010000019.1, on the reverse strand, counting down.
GATGCGGAAATGCGCCGAGGATGCCATGAAGAACAGCATC
>CAZDLB010000018.1:11827-21132 GCA_964505995.1 uncultured Zetaproteobacteria bacterium | reverse complement strand
CCGCGAGGGCGGCCGTACCGTCGGCGCCGGCGTCGTTACCGAGATTACGAAGTAAGAAAGGGGTCGCACGTGGCAACTCAAAGTATTCGCATTCGCCTGAAAGCCTTCGATCACCGGATCCTGGACAAGTCCGCCGCGGATATCGTGGCGACGGCCAAGCGCACCGGTGCCGAGGTTCGCGGGCCCATTCCGATTCCGACGAAGATCCGCAAGTTCTGCGTGATCCGTTCGCCGCACAAGTACAAGGATTCTCGCGAGCAGTTCGAGATCCGCACGCACAAGCGCCTGCTTGATATCGACAAGCCGACGCCGCAGACCGTGGACGCGCTGATGAAGCTCGATCTGCCCAGCGGTGTCGATGTCGAGATCAAGCTGTAAGGGGGATTGAGATGAGTGTTGGATTGATCGCCCGTAAGGCTGGCATGACGCAGATCTTTGCCGAGGACGGAACGGCGGTGCCGGTGACCGTGCTCAATGTCGAGCCATGCAAGGTTATCGCGCGTCGCACCGAGGAGAAGGACGGCTACAGCGCCATTCAGGTCGGCTACGGTGCGCCGAAGCGTCATACGACGCGCGCCGTGCAGGGCCATTATGCCCGGCAGGGCCAGGACGTGATGGGCGGACTGAAGGAGTTCCGCGTGCCGTCCGATGCCGAATTCGAGCTGGGTCAGGAGCTGACCGCGGCCAGTTTCGAGGCCGGTCAGAAGATCGACGTCTCCGGCACCTCCAAGGGTCGCGGTTTCGCCGGTGTCATGAAGCGTTACAACTTCGGCGGCGGCCGCGCCTCGCATGGCGCCGAGAAGGTGCATCGTCAGATGGGCTCGACCGGTCAGTGTCAGGATCCCGGCCGCGTGTTCCCGGGCAAGAAGATGCCGGGTCATTACGGCAATGCGCGCACGACCGTGCAGAATCTCGAGATCGTACGCGTGGATGCCGAGGAAAATCGTATTCTGGTCAAGGGCGCCGTGCCCGGTCCGCGCAACGGGCTGGTGGAAGTGCGTCCGGCCGTAAAGGGAGCCTGAGATGGCGCAGATTACCATCGTTGATCAGAGCAATAAGGCGGTCGGCAAGCGCGAGCTCAAGGATGCCGTGTTCGGTCTGGAGCCCGATGCCGGCTTCGTGCATCGCGTCTATACCGCGCTGGCCGAGGCGCAGCGCGCCGGCACGCGCGGCACGAAGAACCGCAGCGCCGTTTCCGGCGGCGGCAAGAAGCCGTTCAAGCAGAAGGGTACCGGCCGTGCCCGTCAGGGTACGATCCGCGCCACGCAGATGCGCCACGGCGCCATCGCCCATGGCCCGAAGCCGGGCAACTACACCACGCGCATGAACCGGAAGGAGCGCCGCAAGGCCCTGTGTCTGGCCCTTTCCGACTGCCTGCGCGAGGGCAAGCTGACGGTCGTGAACAAGCTGGAGCTGAACGAGATCCGGACCAAGGCCTTTGCCGAGGTGCTCAAGGCCCTGGAGACGGACTCCGGACTGGTGGTGCTGGCCGAGAACAATCGTGAGATCGAGCTCTCCGGCCGCAATATCCCGAACACCAAGGTGGTCCTCGACGGTCAGGTGAACCTGCATGACCTGCTCAAGAGCAAGAAGGTCATCCTCACCGAGGCTGCCGTGGACAAGCTTGAGGAGCGTCTGGCATGAGTGCGAACATCAATCATTACAACATCCTGCGCCAGCCGGTGGTGACCGAGAAGAGCTACACGGCGACCGGCGCAGCCAATCAGTACACCTTCCGCGTGGACCGCAAGGCCACGAAGCCGCAGATCAAGGCCGCCGTCGAGGCGATCTTCGATGTCGACGTCGAGTCCGTGCAGGTGATCAATGTGCCGGGCAAGCCGAAGCGTCGTGGTCTGCACATGGGTCGCCGTTCCGGCTATCGCAAGGCCGTGGTCCGGCTGGCGGAAGGTCAGACTCTGGAAGCGGCAGACGAGGCATAAGATGGCACTGAAGGCACTGAAACCCACTACCAACGGCAACCGCGGGCGCGTCGGCGTCGTCCATGAAGGCCTGCACAAGGGGCGCCCGGAGCGCTCCCTGGTCACCGGCCTGGGCAAGAGCGGCGGCCGCAACAACAAGGGGCGGGTCACCGCGTTCCATCGCGGCGGCGGCCACAAGCGCCTGTATCGCAAGGTCGATTTCAAGCGTGACAATTTCAATGTTGCCGGTAAAGTTGCGCGCGTCGAATACGACCCCAACCGGACGGCGCATATCGCCCTGGTTCATTTCAGCAACGGCGACAAGCGTTACATCCTTGCGCCGCAGGGCCTGCGTCCCGGTGACACGGTGATGTCCGGCCCCGACGCCGATATTCGTCCCGGCAATGCCCTGCCGCTGGAGAAGATCCGCGTCGGTACGTTGCTGCACAACATTGAATTGAAGCCCGGAAAGGGCGGCCAGCTTGCGCGCAGCGCAGGCACCTCGATCCAGCTGATGGGCAAGGAGGGTGGCCGCGCCGTTCTGAAGATGCCGTCCGGCGAGTTCCGCCGCGTGGACATTCGCTGTCTGGCGAGCATCGGCGTGATGGGCAATGCCGACCATGCCAACCGCAAGATTGGCAAGGCCGGCCGTTCCCGCTGGCTGGGTGTGCGTCCGAATGTTCGTGGCGTGGCCATGAACCCGGTGGATCACCCGCATGGTGGTGGCGAGGGTCGTACCTCCGGTGGTCGCCATCCGGTGACGCCGTGGGGTGTGCCGACCAAGGGTCACAAGACCCGCAAGAAGAACAAGACGTCGAATCGCGATATCATTCGTCGTCGCAAGAAGTGAGGTAATCCATGGCACGTTCACTGAAAAAAGGGCCGTACATCGAGGCCTCGCTTCAGAAGAAGGTCGAGGCCGCACGCGCAGGCAAGAAGGGTGTGATCAAGACCTGGTCCCGCCGCTCGACGATCTCCCCGGATTTCGTCGGCCTGAACTTCGCGGTGCACAACGGTCACAAGTTCATTCCGGTCTATGTGACCGAGAACATGGTTGGTCACAAGCTCGGCGAGTTCGCACCGACGCGTACCTACTACGGTCACGGCGCGGACAAGAAGGCCAGGAGGTAAAGCATGTCTGAACAGGTTCGCGCTCTTGCCCGCAACAGCAAGATCAGCCCGCAGAAGGCGCGCCTGATGGCCGATGCCATTCGCGGCCTGCCCGTCGAGCGTGCGCTGGCCGTGCTGGCGCTGTCGCCGAAGAAGTCGGCCCGCCTCTATGAGAAGGTGCTGAAGTCCGCCATCGCCAATGCCGAGGAGAACCATGGTCTGGATGTGGACAACCTGGTTGTTTCCAGCGCACGGGCCGATGCCGGCATGACGCTCAAGCGCTATCGCCCGAAGGGCATGGGACGCATGCGCAAACGTTTTCATCGCCACAGTCATCTGAGCGTGACTGTCTGCGAGCGCGATTAAAGGGGTTCATTGATATGGGACAGAAAGTACATCCGATCGGCTTTCGCGTAGGCGGCATTCGCAACTGGGATTCGGTCTGGTATGCCAACGATGCCGATTTCGGCGCGCAGCTGCGCGAGGACATTCGCCTGCGCCGCTACGTCAAGGAACGCCTGAAGCATGCCGGTGTTTCACGCATCGTCATCGAACGTCCGGCGGGCAAGGTCAAGGTGACCGTGCATACGTCGCGTCCGGGCGTCGTCATCGGCAAGAAGGGTTCCGAGATCGAGGCCGTGCGCCGCGATCTGGAGAAGAAGTTCGGCAAGGAGGTCCAGGTCTTCATCGTCGAGATCCGTCGTCCGGAGGCCGAGGCGCAACTGGTGGCCGAGAACATCGCCTTCCAGCTTGAGCGGCGTGTCGCCTTCCGTCGCGCGATGAAGCGCGCGGTGCAGAGCGCGATGCGCATGGGCGCCAAGGGCGTGCGTGTCAACTGCGCCGGACGTCTGGGCGGTGCGGAGATTGCGCGCACCGAATGGTATCGCGAAGGTCGCGTGCCGCTGCACACGCTGCGCGCGGATGTCGATTATGGATTTGCCGAGGCGCACACGACCTATGGCGTGATCGGCGTGAAAGTCTGGGTGTTCAATGGCGAGAAGCTGGGCGACAGCGACGCCGAGAACGCATAAAGAGGATTGAGCGATGTTGCAACCGAAGAAGATTCGCTGGCGTAAGCATCACAAGGAGCTGTCGCGCATCCGTGGCAAGAGCCCGCGCGGTGCCAGCCTGAATTTCGGCCAGTACGGCCTGAAGGCCGTCGAACCCGGGCGCATTACCGCGCGGCAGATCGAGGCCGCCCGTATCACGATGACGCGCCATATCAAGCGTCAGGGCCGCATCTGGATTCGCATGTTCCCGGATCTTCCGGTGTCCAAGAAGCCGGCCGAGGTGCGTATGGGCAAGGGCAAGGGCTCGCCTGAGTACTGGGTGGCCGCTGTGCGTGCCGGACGCATCCTGTATGAAATGGACGGCGTGTCCGAGGAGCTGGCGCGCGAGGCGCTGACGCTGGCCGCGGCCAAGCTGCCGATCCGGACCAAGGTCGTTGTACGTGGGGTTGGACGATGAGCGATATGAAGAAGGCCAAGGAATTGCGCGAGATGAATGACGCGGAACTGAAGTCCCGCATGGACGAGCTGGCTGCCGAGCACATGAAGCTGCGCTTTCAGAAGGCCACGATGCAGCTGAACAACACCGCCCGCGTCGGTCAGGTGCGGCGCGAGATCGCGCGCATCAAGACCATCCTGGCAGAGCGTGGCTGAGGAGAGAATGATGGCTGAAGCAAAGAGCAACAAGCGTAGACTCGAAGGCGTGGTCGTCAGCAACAAGGGCGACAAGACCATCGTCGTTGAGGTGGAGCGCAAGTTTCTGCATCCGCGTTACCGCAAGACGGTACGCTCGCACAAGAAATACATGGCGCATGACGTTGAGAATACCTGCAACGTCGGCGATACCGTTCGCATTGTCGAGTCGGCCCCCATTTCCCGGCGCAAGCGCTGGGTCATGGAGAAGGTGCTGACCCGTGCCGAACAGCTGTAATCCGGAGGGTTTGCGATGATTCAGAACGAAACCATGTTGCAGGTCGCCGACAATTCCGGTGCGCGCAAGGTCAAGTGCATCAAGGTGCTGGGTGGCTCCAAGCGCCGCTATGCCCGCATCGGCGACGTGATCGTCGTTGCGGTGAAGGAAGCGATGCCGGGCGGCAAGGTCAAGAAGGGCGATGTACAGCGCGCCGTGGTCGTGCGCACGGCCAAGGAGTTCCGCCGCAAGGACGGCAGCTCGATCCGCTTTGACGAGAATGCCGCCGTGCTGCTGACCAAGCAGAGCGAGCCGATCGGCACGCGTATCTTCGGTCCGGTGACTCGTGAGCTCAGGAACAAGGGATACATGAAGATCATCTCCCTGGCTCCGGAAGTTCTGTAAGCGGAAAGCGAGGCGATAAGATGACGACAGTGGTGAAATCCAGAATTCGCAAGGACGACGAGGTGATCGTGATTGCCGGCCGTGACAAGGGTGCCCGCGGCAAGGTGGTGCGTGTGCTGCCGGCCGAGGGCAAGATCCAGGTGGCCAAGGTCAACATGGTCAAGCGTCATACCCGTCCGACGCCGAACAGCTCCGGCGGCATCATCGAGCGAGAAGCCCCGTTGGCCATCTCCAACGTGCAGTTCTTCTGCCCGAAGTGCAAGACCGGCGTGCGTCTGGGGATGAAGAAGCTCGAGGACGGGCGCAAGGTTCGCACCTGCCGCAAATGCGGTGAAGTGCTGGATCGTTAGGAGATAGAACGATGGCTCGTTTGAAGGAACAGTACAAGAAGACGGTGGCGCCGGCCCTGGTCAAGGAGTTCGGCTACAAGAACCCGATGCAGACGCCGACGATCTCGAAGATCGTCGTCAACATGGGCGTCGGCGAGGCCGCGCAGAATTCCAAGCTGCTGGAAGGCGCGCTGGCCGACATGGCCGCGATCACCGGTCAGAAGCCGGTCACGACCCGGGCGCGCAAGTCCATCGCGAACTTCAAGCTGCGCGAGGGCATGCCGGTGGGCTGCCGCGTGACGCTGCGCGGCGACCGCATGTGGGAATTCCTCGATCGTCTGGTGAACATTGCGCTGCCGCGCATCCGCGACTTCAAGGGCGTGTCGCCGAAGTCCTTCGATGGCCGCGGCAACTACACGCTGGGCATCCGGGAACAGATCATCTTCCCGGAAATCGACTACGACAAGGTGGACAAGGTCCGCGGCATGGATATCACCATCTGCACGACCGCCAAGACCGATGAAGAAGGACGCGCGCTGCTCAAGCAGTTCGCGATGCCCTTCCGCAGCTAACAGGAGTAGATAAACCATGGCTTCCAAACGTCTGATCGCGAAATGCAATCGCAAGCCGAAATTCAAGGTCCGCGCCTATACGCGCTGCCAGCTCTGCGGACGACCGCACTCGGTCTATCGCAAGTTCGGCATCTGCCGTATCTGTCTGCGCAAGCATGCCCTTGCCGGTGAGATTCCCGGCATGGTCAAGTCCAGCTGGTAAGGGGAAGAATGTCATGATGATGGATCGCATTGCCGACATGCTCACGCGTATTCGCAACGCGCAGGCCGCCGGGCTAGAGAAGATCGAACTTCCTGCGAGCAAGGTGCTGGAAGCCATTGCCGAGCTGCTCAAGGAAGAGGGCTATATCGCTGCGGTGAAGAGCTACAACCACAAGGGGCTGCGCTATCTGCGTCTGACGCTGCGCTATGACGACGAAGGCCAGCCGATCATTCGCGAAATCAATCGCGTGTCGCGCTCGGGCCGCCGTGTCTATGCCGGCGCCGATGAGCTGCCGCGCGTGAAGAATGGCTACGGTGTTGCCATCGTCAGCACATCCAAGGGTATCATGACCGACAAGAAGGCTCGCCAGGCGCACATCGGCGGCGAGATTCTGTGTACGGTATTCTGAGGTAGATTATGTCGCGTATTGGTAAACAACCGATTACGGTGCCTGCCGGCGTCGAGGTCCGCATCAGCGAGGACTCGGTCACGGTCAAGGGGCCGAAGGGCGAACTCGTTTCGCCGCTGTTTAACGGCATCACGGTGACGCAGGAAGGTGATCAGCTGCAGGTTCACTGCAGCCGACTGGATGACAAGAAGACCAAGTCGTTCTACGGCCTGGTGCGCGCCCTGATCGCCAACAACGTCATTGGCGTGTCCACCGGTTTCCAGAAGGTTCTCGAACTGCGTGGCGTCGGCTACCGTGCCCAGGCGCAGGGACGCAAGCTGAACCTGTCGCTCGGCTTCTCGCACCCGGTCGAGTACGAGCTGCCGGACGGTGTGGATGCGAAGGTCGAGCAGAGCAAGATCATCGTCACCGGCTTCGACAAGCAGAAGGTGGGTCAGGTGGCCGCCGAGATCCGCGCCTTCCGTCCGCCCGAGCCGTACAAGGGCAAGGGCGTCCGCTACGAGAACGAGTATGTCGCGATGAAGGAAGGCAAGAAGGCCTAAGGCCGGAATACGGGACAGGAGATAGGACATGTCTGCAAAACGTTATGAGAAGAACAGTGCCGTTCGCCGTACCCGCCGGGTGCGTGCGCGCGTCAAGGCGTCCGGCCGCGTCCGCCTGAGCGTGTTCCGCTCGGCCCGCCATATCTATGCGCAGCTGATCGACGATCAGACCGGCAGGACGCTGGCGGCTGCATCGAGCCTGGAGAAGTCCGTGAAGAACGGCGGCAACAAGGCCGGTGCGGAAGAGGTCGGCAAGCTGCTGGGCGAGCGCGCGGTCAAGGCCGGCGTAACCGAGGTGGCCTTCGATCGCGGCCGCTATCCCTACCATGGCCGTGTACAGGCGCTGGCCGAAGGCGCCCGCAGCGCCGGACTGAAGTTCTAGGAGACAGGAATGATCAATACGGAAGAACTGGAGCTGACCGAAAAGCTCATCCATATCAATCGTGTGGCCAAGACGACGGCGGGCGGACGCAACATGAGCTTTGCCGCGCTGATGGTCGTCGGTGACGGCAACGGCCATGTCGGTTTCGGCCATGCGAAGGCCCGCGAGGTTCCCGAGGCCATCCGCAAGGCCACCGAGATCGCCAAGAAGTCCCTGATCTATGTGCCGCGCAAGGGCGGAACGATCCATTATGAGGTGACCGGCCGCCAGGATGCCAGCCGCGTGATGCTCAAGCCCGCCTCCGAGGGTACCGGCGTGATTGCCTGTTCCGCGGTGCGCGCCGTGCTCGATGCCGCAGGCGTCAAGGACATCCTGACCAAGTGCCTGGGTTCGCGCAATGCGCTGAACGTCGTGCGCGCCACGTTCAACGGCCTGAAGTCACTGCAGAGTCCGGAGCAGGTTGCCGCTCGCCGTGGCAAGGCCGCCTAACAGGAGTTGATGATGGCAAAGAAGAACACCATTCAGGTTCGTCAGGTCAAGAGCGCAATCGGCTACTCCAAGGATCAGGCCGCCACGCTGCGTGGCCTTGGCCTGCGCCGCATGCATCAGGTCGTCGAGCTTGAGGACACGCCGGCCGTTCGCGGCATGGTGAACAAGGTTTCCCATCTCGTTCGTATTGAATCCGGAGAATAAACGATGAAACTGAACGACATCCAAGCAACGGCAGGTTCCCGCAAGTCCCGCAAGCGCGTCGGCTGCGGCATCGGCTCGGGCCATGGCAAGACGGCCGGCCGCGGCCACAAGGGCCAGAAATCCCGTACCGGCGGCAAGGTCGCGCGCGGCTTCGAGGGCGGCCAGATGCCGCTGATCCGCCGCGTGCCGAAGCGCGGCTTCACGTCGCATGTGAAGAACGATTTCCAGATCGTCAATCTGGGCCAGCTCAACGCCTTCGATGACGGTGCGACGGTGGATGCCGCAGCGCTCTACGAGGCCGGGCTGGTTCGCAATGCCGTGGATCCGATCAAGGTGCTGGGCAGCGGCGAGCTGAGCCGCAAGATCGAGCTTGCGGTGCATGCCGCTTCCGCTTCCGCAGCCAGCAAGATCGAGGCTGCCGGCGGCACGCTGAAACTGATCACGGCCGAGGCCTGAGATGGCCACTGCTGCTGGAAACCTGGGCGGCCTGGGTGATATCGGCAAGATTCCGGAGCTGAAAAGCCGCATCCTGTTCACGCTGGGCATGCTGATCGTGTACCGCATCGGTGCGCACATTCCGGTGCCGGGCATTGACGCCGCCGTTCTGGCGCAGTTCTTCAATCAGGCGCAGGGCAGCCTGCTGGGCATGTTCGACATGTTCTCCGGCGGCGCGCTTTCGCGTCTGACGATCTTCGCACTCGGCATCATGCCGTACATCTCGGCTGCGATCATCCTGCAGCTGATGACCGTCGTGTCTCCGAAGCTGGAGCAGTTGAAGAAGGAAGGCGAGGCGGGTCGTCGCAAGATCACCGAATACACGCGCTA
>CAZDLB010000018.1:0-11727 GCA_964505995.1 uncultured Zetaproteobacteria bacterium | reverse complement strand
AGTTGAAGAAGGAAGGCGAGGCGGGTCGTCGCAAGATCACCGAATACACGCGCTATGGCACGGTGTTCCTGGCCTTCTTCCAGGCGATCGGCATTTCCATTGGCCTGGAGTCGTTCTCCGTCGGCGGCCAGTCGGTCGTCATCGAGCCGGGCCTGGCCTTCAAGGCGATGGCCGTCATCACGCTGGTTTCCGGCACGGTGTTCCTGATGTGGATCGGTGAGCAGATCACCGAACGCGGCATCGGCAACGGCATCTCGCTGATCATTTTCGCCGGCATCGTCGCGGGTCTGCCATCGGCGATCGGCGGCACGCTGGAGCTTGCCCGTACCGGCGAGTATTCCCCGTTCCTCGTGCTCGGCCTGTTCGCGATGGCGCTCGTCGTGACCGGCATCGTCGTCTGGTTCGAGCGTGCGCAGCGGCGCATCCCGATCCAGTATGCCAAGCGTCAGGTCGGCAACCGGCTCTATGGCGGCAAGGCATCCTTCCTGCCGCTGAAGGTGAACACCGCCGGCGTGATTCCGCCGATCTTCGCCTCCTCGCTGATTCTTCTGCCGGCCACGTTCGCGCAGTTCACCAAGGGCGTCGAGGGCTTTACGTGGCTGGAGGACATCAGCGCGGCCCTGGCTCCGGGCGCGTGGCTGTACATGGTGCTGTTCACAGCGCTGATCGTGTTCTTCTGCTTCTTCTATACGGCCATCGTCTTCAATCCGAAGGACACGGCCGACAACCTGAAGAAGCATGGCGGCTTCATCCCGGGCATCCGCCCCGGACAGAAGACCGCCGATTATGTGGATTCGGTGCTCACCCGCATCACGGTCGTCGGCGCGATCTATGTGTCGCTGGTGTGTCTGCTGCCGCAGTGGCTGATCTCCGAGCTTTCCGTGCCGTTCTATTTCGGCGGTACATCGCTGCTGATCGTCGTGGTCGTGACGATGGATACGATGGGTCAGATCCAGGCGCATCTGCTCTCGCACCAGTATGAAGGCCTGATGAAGCAGGCTCGCCTGAAAACCCGCTGATGAACATCGTACTGTTCGGCCCTCCCGGCGTTGGCAAGGGAACCCAGGGCGCGCGCCTTGCGGCGGAGAGCGGTGTCCGTCATCTGGCGATGGGCGATATCCTGCGGGCGGCCGTGCGTGACGGCACCGAGGCCGGGCTGAAGGCCAAGGCCTACATGGATGCCGGCAAGCTCGTCCCGGATGAGGTCGTGGTCGCGATGATCGAGGACGAGATCGTGGCCGATGCCGGCACGGGCTTCCTGCTCGACGGTTTCCCGCGCAACGTGGCTCAGGCCAGGGCGCTGGAGGAGATGCTTGCGCGCCATGGCATGCGCATCGATCGCGTGATATTCATGGATGCGCCGGAGGAAAAGCTGATCGAGCGGCTGGCCGGGCGACTGATCTGCAGGGCTTGCGGTTTTGGATTTCATAGGCATTATTCGCCCCCCCGTGAAACAGGGCGTTGCGATCGCTGCGGCGGCGAACTGTATCAGCGCGAGGATGATCGCGAGGATGTGATTGCCAACCGTCTGCATGTCTATCAGGAACAGACCCAGCCACTGCTGGAGTATTACCGGGACAAGGACGGCTTTCGCAGGCTCGATGCGTCCGGGGAGATGGATGCGGTGTTTGCCGCATTGATGAAGGCGGTTGAAGACTGAGGTATGGCGAAGGAAGATATTATCGAGATGTCCGGGGAAGTGGTCGAGAAGCTTCCCAATGCCATGTTCAAGGTCAGGCTGGAGAATGGGCACGAACTGCTGTGCACGATCTCCGGAAAGATGCGCAAGTACTACATCCGCATCCTGCCGGGTGACAAGGTGACGGTTGAAATCTCGCCCTACGACCTTTCCCGCGGCCGGATCAGCTACCGCGAAAAGTAGGCCGTTCTTCGGCAAAAGATTGTGGAGGTGCAGACGTGAAGGTCCGTGCATCAGTGAAGAAAATGTGTAACAAGTGCCGTGTGATCCGCCGCAAGGGCGTGGTTCGCATCATCTGCGAGAACGCACGTCACAAACAGCGTCAGGGTTAGGAGAAGTTGCGCGGGCAGGCGGTTTTCGCTATCGTTCGCGCCCTTTTTTAGGCCCCAAGGAGGCAAGAAGTGGCTCGTATAGCCGGTGTAAACATTCCGACTCAGAAACGCGTCGAGGTCGCGCTGACCTATATCTACGGCATTGGACTGTCGTCTTCGCAGAAGATCCTGGCCAAGGCCGGCGTCAATGCGGACACGCGCGTGAAGGATCTGACCGACGATGAGGTCGTCAAGATCCGCAGCATCATCGACAAGGAATATACCGTCGAGGGCGATCTGCGCCGCGAGGTGTCGCTGAACATCAAGCGTCTGACCGATCTCGGCTGCTATCGCGGCCTGCGCCACCGCAAAGGCCTGCCGCTGCGCGGCCAGCGCACGAAGACGAATGCCCGCACGCGCAAGGGTCCGCGCCGACCCATCGCCGGCAAGAAGAAGTAAGGGGATAATCGATGGCTGCACCAAAAGCATCGGGCAAGAAGCGCGCTCGCAAGAATGTCGCGAACGCCGTTGCCCATATCAAGGCAACCTTTAACAACACGATCATCACGTTCACCGACGAGGCCGGCAATGCGATTGCCTGGGCCACGGCCGGAGCCTCCGGTTTCAAGGGCTCGCGCAAGAGCACGCCGTTTGCCGCTCAGGTGGCGGCCGAGGAAGCGGCCCAGAAGGCGATCGACCATGGCGTGAAGAACTGCGCCGTGCTTGTTCGCGGACCGGGCAGCGGTCGCGAATCCGCGCTGCGTGCGATTGCCGCGGCCGGCATCAACGTCACCTCGATCCGTGACGTGACCCCCATTCCGCATAATGGATGCCGCCCGCCGAAGCGGCGCCGCGTCTAGGAGTTTCGAACATGGCTCGTTATATGGAAGCAAAGTGCCGCCTTTGCCGTCGCGAAGGTGAGAAGCTGTACCTGAAGGGTGACAAGTGCTATTCGGCCAAGTGTCCGATCGAGCGTCGTCCGTATGCTCCGGGCATGCATGGCCAGAACCGTCGCGCCAAGGTCTCCGACTACGGTCTGCAGCTGCGTGAGAAGCAGAAGGTCAAGCGTACCTATGGCCTGCAGGAGAAGCAGTTCCGCCGTTATTTCGCCGATGCCGACCGCATGCCGGGCGTGACGGGTCTGAACCTGCTGCACCTGCTCGAGTCGCGACTGGACAATGTGATCTATCGCATGGGTCTGGCCAGCTCGCGCACCGAGGCGCGCCAGATCGTTCGCCACAAGCTCGTCAAGGTCAATGGCAGGGTTGTGAACATCCCGTCCGCGCGTGTGCCGGTTGGTGCTCGTGTCGAGCTGGTGGAGCGCGCCAAGCAGCATCTGCGCGTGAATGCCGCCGCTGAAGCCGCCGCAAGCCGTGGCGTGGCCGAGTGGATGGATGTCGATCTTCCGAGTCGGCAGGGCGTGTTCCGCGAGCTGCCGCAGCGTGATCAGCTGGATCCGAACATCCGCGAACAGCTCATCGTCGAACTGTACTCCAAGTAAAATACCAAGCTGAGGTCCGTCTTCATGTCGTTGATTACGCCGCGTAGTGTCACAGTAGAAGAAATCGTAGCCGGCCGGTCCGCCAAGATCGTGTTCGAGCCGCTGGAGCGCGGCTACGGCACGACGATCGGCAACAGCCTGCGCCGCATGCTGCTGTCCTCGCTGCCCGGATCCGCCGTGACCCAGGTCAAGTTCGAAGGCGTGATGCACGAGTACGACACGATCAAGGGCGTGCGCGAGGATGTCATGGACATCATCCTGTCGCTCAAGGAACTGGACCTGCGCCAGGAGTCCGATGACGACGTGACGATTTCGCTCGACGTCAAGGGCCCGGCCGTCGTCACCGCTGGCGATATCCAGTGCCCGGCCGGAGTCTTTGTGCTCAATCCGGAGCTGGTGATCGCGCATCTGAACGACGATGGTCACCTGCAGTTCGAGGCACTGGTTCAGAAGGGCCGTGGCTATGACCCGGCTGCCGAGCGCGAGGTCGAGAACCGCGCCATCGGCACGCTGCTGGTGGATGCCTCGTATTCGCCGATTCGCCGGGTGGCAACCCGGGTGGAGGCTGCGCGTGTCGGTCAGAAGACGAATTACGACAAGCTGATCATGGAAGTCGAGACCAATGGCGCGCTGACGCCGGAGGAGGCCATCAACGAGGCAGCCCGCATCCTTGAGAAGCAGCTGGCGGTGTTCATCGACTTCTCGAACATCGATCTCGGCGAGGCCGAAGAGGAAAGCAATGATGCGCTCGAGGAGCTGCTGGCGCAGCCGATCGAGCATCTGGATCTGTCCGTGCGCTCGATGAACTGCCTGAAGTCCGACGATGTGTTCCGCGTCGGTGATCTGGTGCAGCGCAGTGAGCAGGAGATGCTGCGCACGCCGAATTTTGGCCGCAAGTCCCTGAATGAGATCAAGGAAGTTCTGGAGAAGATGGGCCTGCATCTGGGCATGAAGCTCGAGAACTGGCCGCCGCAGGACAACGCGGATTCGGCCGAAAGCTGAAGCCTGTACTGAACTAGAAGAGGAAAGGACAAATGAGACATCGTAAACATCGTGGTTCTTTGGGCCTGCCGAGCGGTCACCGCCGCGCGCTGATGGCGAATCTTGCCGCCGCACTGATCAAGCATGGGCGGATCGAAACAACCGAGGCCAAGGCCCGCGCCGTTCGTCCCTATGTCGAGAAGCTGATCACGCTCGGAAAGCGCGGCGATCTGCATGCCCGCCGCCAGGCACTGGCCAAGCTGCGTCATCGTCCGGTTGTCGATCTGCTGTTTACCGATGTCGCCGAGGCCGTGAAGGATCGCAACGGCGGCTACACCCGCATGATCAAGACCGGCTTCCGGGCCGGTGATGCCGCGCCGATGGCCATCGTCGAGCTGGTGCAGGAAGAGGTCAAGCCGAAGAAGAAGGCCAAGCCGGCCAAGAAGGCAGCGGCCAAGCCTGCCAAGCAGGAAGAGGCCAAGGCTGCTGAGGCCGTGGAAGAAGCCGTCGAGGCCAAGGCCGCTGATGAGGCTACGGCAGAAGCATCTGACGAAGCCGCAACGGCCGAGGAAGCGAAGGACAAATAGATCGCATTCTCACGGATGGAGAAGGGGCTGCATCGCAGCCCCTTTTTTCGTTGTGGGCAACGATGCATTTTTTCTGATGTCATGAATCCGGCTCAGCCGGCGTCCAATGGTGTGGACCGCCTTGCATTTTTCGCTGGGGTCCACTACATAGTACCTAGGCGCCTGAGATCATGGCGCCTTTTCGGCAAGGAGCATGCATGGCATCGGACGCTGCATCATCGGAAAAAAAGAGAACGACAGGCCGCGCGAAGCCCCGCGGATCTAGACGGCCGGGATCGAAAGCCGGGTCGATGACGCAAGCCCGCGAGGTCGTTGTCGTCGGCGGCATCCGCACGCCGCTGGGCAAGGCCGGCGGCGTCTTCGAACACCTGAGCGCCGTGGATCTCGGGGTGCTGGCCGTGCGCGAGGCGCTGGCGCGCTCTCCGGTCCGCAGTCAGGATCTGGATACGGTCATCATCGGCAATGTCATTCAGCCTTCGGAGGCGACGAATATCGCGCGCGTCATCGCGCTGATGGCCGGGCTGCCGAAGCGCGTGCCGGCGCATACCGTGCACCGCAACTGCGCCTCGGGCATGCAGGCGGTCACCGATGCGGCCGAGAAGATTCTGTCGGGACGTGCCGAGGTGGCGCTGGCCGGTGGTGTGGAATCGATGACGCATGCGCCGCTGCTGTTTCACGACGAGTTCCGCCGCGCGATGAGCAAGCTTCCGCGTGCGAAAACAGTCAAACAGAAATTATCGGTGTTTGCCGAGATCGCCAGGGCCCCGTGGAAGCCCCGCGTTTCGCTGCTGGAAGGACTGACCGATCCGACCGTGAAGCTGAACATGGGGCAGACGGCCGAGGTGCTGGCGCGCGAGTTTGCGATCTCGCGCGAGGATCAGGATGCGTTCGCGCTGCAGAGCCATCAGCGCGCCGAGGGCGCGTGGGCATCGGGCTGGTTCGAGGACGAGGTCATGCATGTCTTTGCCCCGCCGGGGTATGAGGCCGTGCATCGCGACGAAGGCATCCGCGCGGGCCAGTCGATGGAGGCTCTGGCAAAGCTGAGGCCGGTGTTCGAGAAGCCGCTGGGCACGGTGACGGCGGGCAACAGCTCGCAGATCACTGACGGGGCTGCGATGCTGCTGCTGACGCACCGTGAAAAAGCCGAGGCCGAGGGCTGGCCGATTCTGGGCTATCTGCACGACTGGGCCTATGCCGGCTGCGATCCGGCACGGATGGGGCTGGGTCCGGTGCATGCAACCGGCCGGCTTCTCGCATCGCGCGGCATGCGCATGCGCGATCTGGACCGCATCGAGATCAACGAGGCCTTTGCCGCCCAGGTTCTGGCCTGTCTGGCCGCGTTCGAATCCAGGGACTACTGCAGCGGCATTGGCTGCAAGGAGCCGATCGGAGCGCCGGAGATGGAGAAGCTGAACGTGCATGGCGGTGCCATCGCGATGGGACATCCGGTCGGCATGACGGGGGCGCGGCTGATCCTGACGCTGCTCGGGCAGCTCAGGAAGGATACCGGCGGTGGCCTGGCCGTCGGCACGCTGTGCATCGGCGGCGGTCAGGGCGGCGCGGTATTGATCGGGAGCGAGCCATGGAAGTAGTTCGTCTGATTCGTGACGGGGATACGGCCCGGCTGCATTTCGAGCGCTCGGACAAGTCCGTAAATGTGCTCGATGAGCCCTGCATCGCCCAGCTGGAGGCGCATCTGGACACACTGGAGGCCGATCCTCCAGAAAAACTGGTTGTTGAAACCGGCATTCCGGGCTGCTTCATTGCCGGCGCCGATCTCGATGCGATTGCCGCGGTCGATGATGCCGCCGAGGCAGCAAGGCTGGCGCGACGGGGCCAGAAGATCTGTTCCCGGCTGGAGAAGCTGGCCAGCGTGTCGGTGGCGGTGGTCGGCGGCGCCTGCATGGGCGGCGGTCTGGAGCTGGCGATGGCCTGTGATTATCTCGTCGCGGTTCGGGGTCCGAAGACGAAGCTGGCGCTTCCCGAGATCCGCATCGGCATTCATCCCGGCTTTGGCGGCTGCGTCCGCATGCCGGCGCGCGTCGGCTGGCTGAAGGCGGCAGACATGATCCTCACCGGCCGCAGCGTGGATGCCGATCGCGCGGCGCGCATGCACCTGGCTGATCTGGCCTGCGATCCTGGACGCGAGGATGCGGCGGTCGAGTATCTGGCGGGTCGGGGCAAGGTGGGCAGGCGCAAGCTCAGGCCGGGATGGCTGCACCTGTGGCCCCTGCGTCGGCTTTTCCTGCAGCAGGTCGAGAAGAAGGCGATGGCGCGGCTGAAACACCTGGAGGTGGACGAGGCCTATCCGGCCGTGCCGGCGGTGATTTCGCTGTTTGGCCAGATCATCGGCAAGAGCGACGATGTGGCCTATCGTCTGGAGGCCGAATCGCTTGGCCGGCTGGCCGTGACGCCAACCTGCAAGAACCTGATCCGGGTCTTTCATCTGGGTGAGGCGCTGAAGAAGCAGGAGGCCGTGAAGCGCGGTCGCGAGGCGGCCGCGCGCATCAAAAAGACCGCGGTCTATGGCGCCGGCGTCATGGGCAGCGGCATCGCCTGGGTGGCGGCTTCGAACACCGATGTGGATCTGCACGAGGTGGCGGCGGAGCCATTGGCCCGCGGCATGAAATCGATCGCCGGGCTTGCCCGCAGGGATCGCAAACGAATGGCCCGCATCCGCCCGGCGCTCGATGATTCCGGACTGAAGGATTGCGACGTCGTCATCGAGGCGGTGCTCGAGGAGCTGAAGGTCAAGCGCGATCTGTGGCGGCGCGTGTCGAAAGAGGTGCCGGCCGGTGCGCTGCTGCTGAGCAACACCTCATCGCTGTCGATCAGCGCGATGCAGTCCCGCATCCGCGGGGCAGGTCGCATTGCCGGTCTGCATTTCTTCAATCCGGCCCCGAAGATGCCGCTGGTCGAGGTCGTGGCCGGTGAGAAGACCAGTGCCGAAACGCTGGATACGACGGCAGCCCTCGCGGTTTCCTGGGGCAAGTATCCGGTCATCGTGGCGGACCGCCCCGGCTTTCTGGTCAATCGCTGCCTGATGCCGTACATGGTCGCGGCGCTGAGGCTGCTTGAGCGGGGGCAGAGGCCAGAGCATGTGGACGGGGCCCTGAAGAGCTTCGGCATGCCGATGGGCGCGATTGAGCTGGCGGACCGGGTCGGTCTGGATATCTGCCAGCATGTCGGCGATCACCTCGGCGAGGCCTTTGGCGAGCGGTTTGCGATGCCGGAATGGTTTGCGCGCATGGTGCACAACGGCCTACTCGGGGCCAAGTCAGGACGCGGCTTCTTTGTCTACGAGGGAGGCAGGCTCCAGGGCGTGAACCCGGATCTCGGGCGCTACATCGGCCTGGTCGAACGCGAGCATGAGAGCGATGCCGATCTCGGGCACGAGGATGGCGCGATGACGAAGGCCGAGATCGTCGAGGCCTGCCTGCTGCCGATGCTGGCCGAGGCCCTGGTCTGCCTGGACGAAGGCGTGATCCGTCAGGCTGAGCATCTGGATGCGGCCTTCATCTTTGGCATCGGTTTCCCGCCGTTCCGGGGCGGGCTGCTGCGCTACTTCGCCACGCAGCCCAGGGCCGAGCTGCGGCAGAAGATCGCCGATCTCGGATTCGAGCTGCCGCAGAGTCTGGAGGTGCTCGATGAGTTTGCCTGATCCCCTGTATGTCGAGCCCTGCCGCGGGCGGGAGCAGGCCGAGAAGGCACGCTGCATTCCGGATCTGCTGCTGGCCTCGCCGGCCGAATGGCTGGACAAGCCGCTGCTGCGCTTCCGTCAGCCGGATGGAAGCTGGAAATCCTGGTCCCGGATCCGCACGCAGCAGGCCGTGCTGCGCGTCGCGGCCTGGCTGGAGGCTAAGGGAATCAAGCCGGGCGATCGCGTCGGCATCCTCGGTCACAATTGTCCGGAGTGGTTCATCGCAGATTATGCGATCCTGAGGCTGGGAGCGGTGACGGTTCCGGCCTACTTCACAGATCCGTCCGAGGCGGTGCGCTATGTCTTCGACGATGCCGGCGTATCAGTGATCTTTGTCGAGGAAGGCGCGCAGGCCGAGAAGCTCGCCGGCTATGACAGGCCGTATGTCCCGTTCCATGGCGAGGGTGAGAGCGTTGCGGGAATCGCGGCCGATGAGGCCTGGGAGGGGCGCCTGAGTGCGCCCTGTCCGACGCGCGATGATCTGGCGACGCTGATCTACACCTCGGGCACGACGGGGCATCCCAAGGGGGTGATGCTCAGCCATGGCAACATCCTCTCCGACGTGGTTGCGGGCCTTGGCGGCGTGGCGGTGTTCGAGGACGATCTCTTTCTTTCCTTTCTGCCGCTGTCGCATGCCTTCGAGCGCACCGTGGGGCATTTTCTGCCAACGGCCTGCGGCTCGGAGATCGCCTATGCCGAGGATGTCACGACGCTGCTGCGCGACATGCCGGAGGTAAGGCCGACGGTGATGATCTCGGTGCCGCGGCTGTACGAGAAGATCTATGCCGGCGTGCAGGCGAAGATGGCCGAGGCTCCGGCGGTCAAGCGGGCGTTGTTCAACCAGGCCCAGAAGCTTGGCAGCCGACGCTTCGAGCTGCGTCAGAGGGGCGAGGATCTGAGCGGCATGCAGGCGCGCGCGTGGAAGCTGCTGGATGGCCTGGTGAATGCGAAACTGCGCGAGAAGATGGGAGGGCGCATCCGCGCCTTCATCTCCGGCGGCGCCGCGCTGCATCCGGATATCGCGCGCTTCCTGCTGGCCGCGGATCTCACCGTGCTTCCCGGCTACGGTCTGACCGAGGCCTCGCCGGTGCTGACGGTGAACCGCATGAGCCTGATCAAGCCGGATACCGTGGGTCCGGCACTTCCGGGCGTGGAGCTGAAGGTGGCCGAGGATGGCGAACTGCTGGCGCGTGGCCCGATGATCATGCAGGGCTACTGGAACAGGCCGGAGGCGACGGCCGAGGTTCTGCTCGAGGATGGCTGGCTGGCGACCGGTGATATCGTCGAGATCGACGAGCAGGGATTCGTGAAGATCGTGGATCGCAAGAAGGAGATCATGGTGCTTTCCAACGGCGAGAACGTGCCGCCCGCGGTCATCGAACAGCACCTGGTGCAGGCGCCATGCATCCTGCAGGCGATGGTCATTGCCGATGGGCGGGATTATGTGACGGCGCTGGTCGTGCCGGACGAGGAGGCGCTAAAGGCGGCCTGGCGGCAGTCAACCCGGCGCCCGCTTCCGGAGGACTGGCGCGAGAATCGCGAGGTTTACGACTGGATCCTGGCTCGCATGCAGCAGGACGAGTACGATCTGCCCAGCTACATGCAGGTGCGTGCGTTCGCCTTTGCCGATGAGGAATGGACCCAGGCCAACGGCATGGTGACACCGACATTGAAACTGAAGCGGCGCGTGATCATGGAGCGCTATGCCGATGTCATCGAGGCGATGTATGCCGATCAGGGGGAGGACACGCCCCAGGGTTCCGGGAACGACGATCGGCCCTAATGCATCCGCACTGGCATGCGCCGGTTGCCGAATGCGCCTTCAAACCGGCCGAAGCGACCGGCAATGCCGGTGCCGCAGTCCGGACAGCGGCCATCGGCGCTCACCCGATAGCTGAGGATGTCGTACCAGTCGCGCACGATCAGCCGACTGTGGCAGCTAGGGCATGCGGTCGTGCCGCCGTCGGTATCATGGACATTGCCGGTATAGACATAATGCAGCCCGGCCTGCAGCCCGATCCGGCGCGCATGCGATAGTGTCGCAGACGGCGTCGGCGGCTTGTCCAGCATCTTCCAGTCCGGGTGAAAGGCGGTGAAATGCAGAGGTACGTCCGGGCCGAGATGCTCGGCGATCCAGTCGCACATGGCCGTGAGCTCCTCATCGCTGTCGTTCTCGCCGGGGATCAGCAGCGTCGTGATCTCCAGCCATACGTCCGTCTCGTGTTTCAGATACTCCAGCGTATCGAGCACCGGCTGCAGATGGCCGACGCAGAGGCGATGATAGAAATCCTCGGAAAAGGCCTTCAGATCCACATTGGCGGCATCCATATGGCTGAAGAACTCGCTCCTGGCCTCGGGATGGATGTAGCCGGCGGTGACGGCGACCGTTTTGATATCGGCCGCATGGCATGCCTTGGCCGTGTCCACCGCATATTCCAGGAAGATGACCGGGTCGTTGTAGGTGAAGGAGACGCTGGCGCAGCCCAGCTCGGCGGCGGTGCTTGCGATCTGCTCCGGGCTGGCCTGATCGCAGAGGCGATCGAACTCGCGCGATTTGGAGATGTCCCAGTTCTGGCAGAACTTGCAGGCCAGGTTGCAGCCAGCGGTGCCGAAGGAGAAGACGCTGGAACCCGGGTAGAAATGGTTCAGCGGCTTCTTCTCGATCGGGTCGACGCAGAAGCCGGATGAGCGTCCGTAGGTCGTCAGCACGATGCGTCCTTCTTCGCATTTGCGCACGAAACACAGCCCCCGCTGGCCTTCATGCAGCTTGCAGTCGCGCGGGCACAGGTCGCACTCCACGCGGCCGTCCTCCAGCCTGTGCCAGTAGCGGCCGGGGAAATGCTCATTGGCTGGTTCATTGGCTGGCAGCGTCATCATCTACTCCGTCTCAGGCTCGCGGAACTTGCTGACCTGATACCTGTATAATAGCACCTCCGGATGCCAGAAGT
>CAZDLB010000017.1:14361-21849 GCA_964505995.1 uncultured Zetaproteobacteria bacterium | reverse complement strand
TGGAATAGCGCATGGCGGCACATGCTAGCGGCAGCACGGGGCTTCAGGTAGCCCCGCCGCCAAGGCTTCAGATCTCGATGCCCAGGCGGCTGGCGACCTCGTGATAGGCCTCGGAAAGCCCGCCCAGATCGCGCCGGAACACGTCCTTGTCCAGCTTGCGGCCGGTCTCGATATCCCAAAGCCGGCAGCCGTCCGGCGTGATCTCATCGCCCAGCAGGATCTCGCCGCCGGCCTTGCCGAACTCCAGCTTGTAGTCCACCAGCTGGATGCCGACATCGGCCAGCATCGAGCTCAGCACCTCGTTGACCTTCAGCGCCATCGCCCGCATCTGCTTTAGATCCTCGCGGCTGGCCCAGCCGAAGAGCTCGCAGTGCTCTTCATTGACCATCGGATCATGCAGCTCATCGGACTTGTAGAACAGCTCGGTCAGTGGCCTTTCCAGCCTCAGGCCTTCCTCCAGCCCCAGCCGCCTGCAGATCGAGCCGGCCGCGACATTGCGCACGACCACCTCGACCGGCACCATCTCCAGCGCCTTCACGCGCATCTCCCGCGGCCCTTCGCGGCGGACATAATGGGTCTTCACGCCGGCTTCATGCAGCTTCTCGAAGATGAACGATGAAATGGCGCAGTTCAGCTCGCCCTTGCCGGCGATCACGTCATGCTTCTCGCCATCGAAGGCCGTGGCATCATCCTTGAAGACCTGGATCAGCTCATCCGGCTTGTCGCTGGCGTACAGCTGCTTGCCCTTGCCCTCGTATTTCAGCTCGCCCTTCATGCCTGAACTCCTGTGGGCCCGCAGGCCCCCTGAAATGGAAGCGTGGCAGCCTACGAACAGGGCCGCGCCGGAGCAAGGCTTGCCCGCCTGCGGGCAGGCGCTAGGCTGGAAACGGCGTTGCACGAAAAGGGAGGAATCCTGCCATGACCACACCCGAATCCCTGCCCGCTTCGCTCTGCTCCGAGCTGACCGGCCGGGCGCCCTTTGCCGCGCTGAGCGAGGCGGAGATCGAGCGGCTTCTCGCTTCGGCCGAGCACCGCTGCTTTGCCGCAGGCGAGCCGCTGATCGAGGAAAACCGCTCCAATGACTGGCTCTACCTGATGGTCGAGGGCGATGCCGACGTCGTGATGAACGGTACGAAGATCGGCCACATCGGGGCCGGCGATATCGTCGGCGAAATCTCCACGGCCGGTATCAGCCCGCCCGTGGCCAGCGTCATTGCCACGACCCCGGTGCAGACGCTGGCTTTCGCATCTCGGGCGCTCAGGCAGATCGCACGCGCCAATCCGTCCTTTGCCAGGGCTCTGGTCAAGGCCGGCCTGCAACGCATCTCCTCGCGATAGAAGGCGCTTGCCATGTCCGGGCAGATTGAATATAGTGGCCGCAGTTTACGTAAACACGAGGGGATGTAGAATGCATTTTGATACCTTTATTCCTGCTTTTATCCTGTTTGCTGTCCTTGGCCTGGTACTGCCGATCTGGCTTGCCGGCATCTCCATGGAGGGCCGCACGCACGGTTAAAGGAAACCGCATCAAGGCCCGGGCAACCGGGCCTTTTTATTTCCCGGCAAACATTAGCATATTATTCTTTGATTATATAAAGCGACGACGGACCATCTGACAGGAGGAAAATGCCTTGGCCAGCAACCAGTATCAGCGTTCCATCGACCAGCGCGGCCTGAAGACCATTGCCATCTGGATTGCGTGGACCGTTTCGGCCTCGGTCGTCTTTGCGATGATGTACCGGCAGGCCGATATCATGCAGTTCGTCAAGCATGATTCCACGCGCATCACCTGGATCATCGCCGGCATGTTCCTTCTCGGCGTGCTCATCAGCCTGGTGCAGACGCTGATGCTGACCTCGGAATGGACGCGCGCGATCCGCATCGAAGGGCTGATGCAGAAGAAGGGGCTGATGCAGATCAAGCGCCGTCGCATCGGCAACCTTCTGGTGGATCGCTTCATCACCGCACTGCAGACGATCCTTGAACGCAACGGCCGGCTGGATGTCGAATCGCTCGTGGATGTCGAGTTCTCCTCCCAGCACCGCATCAGCCAGTTCGTGGCCCTGCTCGGCAACCTGCTGATCACGCTGGGTCTGATCGGCACGGTTCTGGGCATGACGCTGACGATGAACGGCCTCAATGGCGCGCTCGGCTCGCTCGGGGCCGACCAGGACCTGTTGCTCGAAGGGCTGCGCACCGCGATGTCCGGCATGGGCGTGGCCTTCTACACCACGCTTCTCGGCTCCGTGCTTGGCGGCATCATCCTGCGTGTCTATGCCTGGATCACCGATGCCTCGGTCAACAGCCTGCAGGATCTGATGCTGCGATCGTTTCTCGTGCATGCCTCAGCGGACATGGAGCCGAGCCCGGAGCGGGATCTGCGCTCGTTTGAGGCGGGTGTCGTCCGGCTGAACGAGAATCTCGGTCTGCTGCGCGAAGCCATGGCCGCCTCGCGCGAGGAGATGAGGGAACTCAGCGCCGAGGCACTGCGGCTGCATCAGCAGTTCCGCGACATGGCCGAGGACGATCCGGTGCGCGAGCTTGCCAAAAGCCATGCGCGTTATGCCCTTGGCATCCGGCCCGGCCTGCTGGGCCGCCTTCTGCCGCGCCGGCGCGTGCAGGATGCCGGCGAATAGCCACCGCAAGGCCTGGACATGAGACGCCGCTCAACCTCCAGCGAGGACAATTTCTACGAGATCTTCTCCGACATGGCCCTGCTGATGCTGGCCGCCTTCATCTTCCTGTTCGCGCTGATCCTGATCACCTACCAGCTCCAGGATGGCGGCAAGGCCGAGATCAGCCGCGAGCAACTGGAAGAACTGCAATCCGAACTGCAGCAGGCGCGGCAACAGAACAGCAAACTCAAGCAGGACATGGACCGCATCGCCGGCACCGACGTCAACGACCAGTTCGAGCGGGTGCTGGCCAGCGCGGGCCTGAGCAAGGGCAAGGGGCGCAAGGATTTCGAGATGTTCGTCGAGGGCCTGCGGAACCTGCCGGGCCACGATCTGCATCTGGTCGTGGACGCGACCGGCTCGATGCACGGTGTCACGACCTTCCTGATCCCGGTGCTGCGCATGATCGCCATCCGTTCGGGCAAGCATCTGAGCGCCGTGAGCTGGTATGCCGACAATCGTGTCGGCACCTTTACCGGCAGCATGGGCAGCATGTTCGACAAGCTGATCCAGCAGGCGCCGTTCGTCGGCGCCGATGAAACGATCGGCCATGCCTTTCGCCACATCGCCAGGGAGGCGCCGGTGCCCGGAGCCTATCTGCTGATCGGCGACGAGCCGCCGACGGACACCATTCACTACCACCAGATCCCCGCGCCGGTGTTCACGCTGCCGCTTGGCAGCAGCGACGGTGAAACCAAGTTTGCCTACCGCACGCTGGCCGAACGCACGGGGGGGCGCATGCTGGAGCTGAAGTTCCAGTAATCCCGCGGCCCGGGCCTCAGGGTCCGCGCTTCCTTGAAGCCTCGGGGTGATCGGCGATGAGCTTCTGAACCAGCGAACAGAACCTTTCCATCGGAAACGGCTTTTTCAGAACCTCGCAGGGCGCCAGCAGCGGCAGGCTGTTGGGCAGAACCTTGTCGGTATCGTATCCGGTCATGAACAGCAGCGGCATATCGGGAAAGATCCGACGCATCTCCCGGGCCGCAGCCACGCCGTCGAGCCCCGGCATCACGACATCCAGGATGGCCAGCGCCGGCCGGGAGTCCAAGCGCGACAGGCAGGCGAGGGCCTCGCTGCCGCTGTCGGCCGCCAGCACCGCAAAGCCCATGCTCTCTAGCACATCCGTCATCGTTTCCCGCAAAAATTCGTTGTCATCGGCCACCAGGATGGTCTGCCCATCGCCGCGCAGCCGCACCTCGCCCTCGTCCCCGGCAGCGGACTCAAGGGCCTCGGAGATCAGCGGGAAATACAGCCGGAAAACGGTTTTCCCGGGCACGGACTCCACCTGCACCCTGCCGCCATGGTTCTGCATGCCGCCGAAGACCATCGCCAGGCCGAGTCCGGTACCCCTGCCGACATCCTTCGTCGTGTAGAACGGATCGAAGATATGCTGCCTGTGCGATTCGGGGATACCCGGCCCGTTATCGCTGACCTCGATCACGGCGCAGCGCCCGAGCCTTTCATCCTCGATGCAGTCGAGCCGCACATGGATTCTCGGGTCGGCCGTTGCCTCGAGCGCGTCGCGGGCATTGTGCAGCAGATTGAGCAGCATCTGCTCGATCTGCGCATCGCAGCCACGGATGGGAACGGCCTCGTCGGGCAGCTCGAGCTGCATCGCGATGTTCTCGGGGATGGACGCTCTGGCCAGCTCCATCGTCTGGCGCAGGGTTTCGCCCAGATCCATCGGCTCGATGCGGGGACTGTCC
Source organism: uncultured Zetaproteobacteria bacterium (assembly GCA_964505995.1). Taxonomy (GTDB): domain Bacteria; phylum Pseudomonadota; class Zetaproteobacteria; order Mariprofundales; family Mariprofundaceae; genus JAJRVH01. The sequence continues at coordinate 17,468 of CAZDLB010000017.1, read as the reverse complement.
TTACGGGCAAAGGTCAGCAGCTGCTGAATCATCTTCTGCGCCCGTTCGCAGGCGTTCTGGATATTGGCGATATAGCCCATCGCACGCTCCGCATCGAGATGGTTCGATTTCAGCAGATGCGCGCTCATCAGGATCGCGGCCAGCATGTTGTTGAAATCATGGGCGATGCCGCCAGCCAGCGTGCCGATGGCCTCCATCTTCTGCGCCTCGTGGAAGCGGGCCTCCAGCTGCTTGTATTCGGTCATGTCCTGCTGGATGCCGACGTAGTGCGTGATGTTGCCGTCCCCGTCCACGACCGGACTGACCGCCATCAATGCGATATAGGTGGAGCCGTCCTTGCGCCGGTCCACGATCGGCCCGCTCCAGCTGCGCTTGCCGGCCAGCGTTTCCCAGAAGCGCCTGTAGAACGCATCGTCCTGTTCGCCACTGGCCAGCATGGACGGATTTCGACCGACCGCCTCCTGCTCGGAATAGCCGGTGATGCGGGTGAAGGCCCGGTTCACATAGATGATGCGGGCCGATGCGTCGGTGATGATGATGGCCTCGCCTGCCTGCTCGATCGCCGCCAGCAGCACGGCCGCCTTCTTCTCGGCCTCGCGGCGCGCCTGAAGCTCCCGTGTCAGCTTCTGATTGGCTTCTTCCAGCTGGGTGATCTTGTCCTCCAGCTTCTGCACCAGACGCGCATTGTACAGCCGCAGATATTCCTCCTCGGATTCGAGCGCCGCCTCGGCCGGCTTCAGGCTCTCCGCCTTCCATTCCCGCAGCAGCTCGTTCATCGCCTGCAGGAATACCTTGTGATCCTGCGGCTTGATGATGAAGCGCGACGCGCCCAGCGACAGCGCAAAGCGTTCATCCTCCCTGGTCGTGTAGGTCGCGGTATAGAACACGAAGGGAATCGACTTCCACTGCTCATGCGCCTTGCAGCGCCGGCAGAGCGCATAGCCGTCCATCTCCGGCATCAGGATGTCGCTGATGATCAGATCCACCGGCCCGGCCTCCAGATGCGCGATCGCCTCCAGGCCGTTGCTCGCTTCGAGCACCTCGCAGCCGGCATGGGCCAGCATCATGCGCAGCAGATAGCGGTTATGCTCGAGATCATCGACGATCAGCACCCGTTTGCCGCGAAGCTCGGCGCTCATGCCACGGCCTCCTCGACGGTATCGGCAAACGTGGCCGGATCGATCGGCTTGCTGATGTATTCGATGCAGCCTGCATCCAGCGCGTTCTGCCGGTCCCCGGGCATCGAATGGGCCGTGCAGGCGATGATGGGCACATCCTCTAGCCCGGGCAGCGCGTGGATGCGCCGGGTCAGCTCGAGTCCGTCGATATCCGGCAGACCCAGATCCATCAGGATCGCGTCGGGCCGGTTATCGGCCAGCCAGGCCAGGGCCTCAGCGGCCGTGCCGGCCTCATGGATCTCATGCCCGCGCTTCTCGAGCAGAAAGCGGGCCAGATAGATGTTCTGCGCGTTGTCGTCCACGATCAGGATCTTCATCGGCCGGCCCCGCACAGGGTTTCGATCGTCTCCAGCAGCTGCTCACGGATCACCGGCTTGACGAAGAACGAGGCCGCTCCCAGCGCATACGCGGTCTGCCGGTCTTCCAGCATTGAAACGCAGACCACCGGGATCTCCGCCGTGGCCTGGTCGCATTTCAGGCTGCTCAACACCTCCCAGCCGTCCATCTCGGGCATCAGCACATCGAGGATGATGCAGTCCGGGCGATATTCGGCCGCCGCTTCCAGCCCGGCCCGGCCGCTGGAGGCGCGGATAAGCTGGAAGCGAGTGTTCATGAAGAACTGGCGGTACAGCTCGAGCATGGAGGAATCATCCTCGATGGCCAGCACGACCGGGCGCTCGGCATCCAGCGCCTCCGGCAGCTGGATCTCGCCTGCCGTTTCCTCGCCGCCATCCGTGCGCACACGCTGGGGCAGCTTCAGCGTAAAGACGCTGCCAACGCCGGCCCTGCTTTCGGCCGAGATATCCCCGCCCATCAGGCGCGCAAAGCGCCGGCAAAGCGCCAGCCCCAGGCCGGTTCCCGGCTGCCCTTCCAGTGTCTTCCCGGTCTGCGTGAACTCATCGAAGATATGCTCCAGCGCGTCGGCTTCGATGCCGCGGCCGCTGTCCTCGACCTCGAGCGTCAGGATGCCTTCCCGCGCCGAGGCGCGGATCGTGATCTGCCCCGTCTCGGTAAACTTGATCGCATTGCTCAGCAGGTTCAGCAGCAGCTGCTTCAGCTTCATCAGATCGTTGAAGATCTCGATCTCGGGGACATGCACTTCGATCGCCAGCCCCTTCTTCCTGGCCAGCGGCTCGACGACGCGAACGGCCGCCTCGATGATGTCGCCGACATCGCCCGGTTCGGGTTCCAGCCGCATGCGCCCGGCATCCACCTTGGCAAGATCGAGGATGTCGCTGATCAGTTCCAGCAGATGCTGGCCGCTTTCATGGATGATCTCGATCTGCTTCTGCTGCTCCTCGTTGAGCTCGCCGGCCATGCCGTCGCGCAGGATGCCGGAAAAACCGATGATCGAGTTCAGCGGCGTGCGCAGCTCATGGCTCATGCTGGCCAGAAAGGAGGAACGCGCCACGTTGGCCGCCTGCGCCGCCTCCTTGGCCCGGACCAGGTGCTGCTCGAGCATCTTGCGGCGGCTCAGATCGCGGACGATGCCGATGAAATGATGATGGGTGTCGTTGTGGATCTCGCTGATGGCCAGTCCGAGGGGAAAGCGTTCCCCGTCCCTTTTCAGGCCCTCGACCTCGCGGCCCATGCCGATGATCCGCGCCTCGCCCGTCTGCAGGTACCGCCGGATATAGCCATCGTGTTCGGAGGAAAAGGGCTCGGGCATCAACATGGACACATTGCGCCCGATCATGTCCTCGCGCGCATGACCGAAGAGTTCCTCGGCCTGCCGGTTCACCCCCTGAATGATGCCCTGATCATCAATGATGATGATGCCTTCGGCGATGCCCTCGAGAACGCCGCGCAGGTAGTCGGCCTGGGTCGTCGCATCCATGTCCTGAAGCAGCCTCAGCAATCCGCCCTCTCCCTGGGCCTCAGCCTGCTCCTCAGCGCCATGTCAAGCCCGTTCTAGTCCTTATCCCTAAT
>CAZDLB010000017.1:0-14261 GCA_964505995.1 uncultured Zetaproteobacteria bacterium | reverse complement strand
ACCTGCCCGACCTCGAAGGTGCCCAGCGCCTGATAGATCATCAGCAGGCTCAGCTCCTTGCGCAGCACGCCGAAAAGGATCGGCACGCCGAGCACGACCGGCAGCCCCAGCGCCCAGACCGTGACCGGCGTCAGCGCCTGATTGATCCAGACATCGGCGCCGACATGGTGCAGCAGCGCCAGCACGATCGAGCCGCCAACCAGCAGCGGCGTGACGATAGTCAGGATGTCGCTGGTGCGCTGCAAGGTGGCGCGCAGCACCGAACGTGCCCGCGGCCATGCATAGGGCGGGATCTCCTGGATCAGGCCCGGGCTGATGTCGGGATAGCGCCGCACGAGCAGCTTGCCGAGCAGCGCGATGATCACAAGGTTGAGCATGAAGATGCCGAACACGCCAAGGCCGCCGAGATACTTGCCGCCCAGCGCCAGGATGATCGCCGAGCGCGCCGAGCAGGGCACGAAGGTGATCAGCAGCGAGGCGACGATGCGGTCGCGCCCGGAAACGACATTGCGCGTCGCGGCGATCGCCGGCACGTTGCAGCCCAGCCCCAGCAGGAAGGGCACGGCGACCTTGCCATGCAGGCCGATATGGTGGAAGAAACGGTCCACGACAAAGGCGACGCGCTGCATGACGCCGGATTCCTCGAGCAGCACCAGCATCAGCACCAGCGGCAGCATGTAGGGCACGACGATGCCGACCAGCCCCACCAGGCCGTCGGCCACGGCCTTGCCGACGACGCCGGCCGTGCTGGCCGGCTGCCACTGCGACACCCACTCGGCAAGCCTTGCGGAGGTTGCGGCATCGATACCGGCGCTAACTTCGAAGACGACATAGAGAACGGCGGCGAACAGCGCCAGCGAGCCGACCAGGCCCCAGCGCGGATGCAGGAACAGCGCATCCAGCCGGTCCTCCCAGGTCAGGATGCGGGCCCGATGCCCGAGGCTGGCCACGCGCTCGAACAGGCCGGCGGCGCGATGCTCGAAGTCCGCCGCCACCTCCTCGGCCAGCGGCCGGGGCAGCGCGGCATCGGCCTGCCGCCGGATCGCGCGCACCCTTTCGGCAGCCTCGGGGAAATGGCTTTCCAGCTCGCCGCAGAAATAGTCATCGCCCTGCTTGAGCTGACGGATCATGAATGCGGTCGGCACGCGGAAGGCCTCGCGGATGCCGGGCGATTCCACCGCCTGCATCAGCTTCTCGCCCCAGGCACGCAGATGCTCGCCCGAAGGCTGCGGCAGCGGGCAGGCACGCTCGCGCACGGCCTGCACCGCGCGCTCGAACAGCGCCAGGATGCCGATGCCCTTGATCGCCGTCATCGGCACAACGGGAATGCCGAGCTCGGCCTCGAGGGCCGCCACGTCAATGTCCACGCCCTTGCGCCGCGCCTCGTCCATCATGTTCAGGCCCATGACGATCGGCAGACCCAGCTCGATCAGCTCCAGCGTCAGCTGCAGGTGCCGGTGCAGCGTGCTGGCATCGACGATATGAATCAGGACATCGGGACGCGAGAACGGCGCCGGCGGCTGGCCGGCCTCATGGGCCGAGATCTCGGGACGCGCATCGCCCCAGAGCAGATACTTCAGCCCCTCGAGGTCACCGCCCGAAAGGTTCTTCAGCGAATGCATCGAAGGCAGATCGACAAGCTCCACCTCGTCCATGCCGATCTGAACGATGCATCGCTGATAGGCCTTGTCCGTGCCGCTGAGCTTCCCCTGATCGATGCTGGTGCTGGCCACGGCCTGGAAGATCGTGCTCTTGCCGCTGTTCGGCTGGCCGACGAGCGCCATGCGCAGCCGCCTGCTGCCACGGAAATACGGCCCGCTCAGCGGAACGCTGCGCGCGGATCCATCGGTTGAGGCGGATGCGGACATGCCGCCAGCCTAATGCAGCCGGGGTCGAAGGTCGAAGCCGTGAAGACTCCGGGATTCAGGCGGCGCCGGGCAGTGCGTCCGTTTCAGCGCCGGGCTGCGCCGCTCCAAGCGGCGCAAGATCGGCAAAGGCTGCATCGAGCATGCCTCCGCCATCCATTTCGCCGTCGTATTCGCTGATGCCGACTTCGAGACCCTGGATATCCAGCGGCAGCGCCTTCAGCAGGCGCGAAATCGCCTTTTCCGCGCCGGCCCGATTGGTTCCCGGCGCCAGAATGGCGAGCGTGTCGTGGCTGAAGCGCGCCGGAATGTCCGACAGCCGCAGCCTGCGGCACAGGCCTGCCGCCAGCTCCTGCAGCGTATCTTCGCGCCGACGCCGGTCATCATCCCCAAGCCGCATCAGAATCAGCGACAATGGCGTGGCATTGCGCCGCGCCAGAGCGGCATGGTAGTCGATCTGCTCCAGCAGGAAGTGGCGCCCCTCCGGCGCCTGCAGCTGCTCGGGCGCCGGCTCCCGGCCGCTGGCCAGAAAGGCGCGCACATGCCGATGCCCGAAGCGGTGATACAGAAGCCCCAGACACAGCAGCACGAGTGCTGCCGTGGCCAGCAGGCCGCCGGGGCCAAGGCTGTGGTACAGATGCGTGACGACGGCGCCGACGAGATGGCCGGCGAAATAGGCCAGCATGGCCCAGATGATGCAGTTGATGACCTCCAGCAGCATGAAACGCACCAGCGAGATCGTCGAGCAGCCGAACAGCATGGCCGAAACCAGCCGCATGCCGTACATGTACTGGAAGATGAACACCGAATAGTTGGCGTAGCGATCCATGATCAGGTTGGCCTTCGGGTAATGCCGCCGCAGGGCCGGAACCGCCTCGATCAGTGCCATGCCCTTCCAGCGGCCCAGCGCAAAAAGCAGCAGGTGCCCGACAAAGGCCCCGAGCGCGGCATAGAGGATGACCCACTGGGCCTCAAGCAGGCCGCCCGCCGCAAGCGCTGCGGCCGCGACCACGACCAGCTCGCCCTCGATGACGGTCGAAACAAACACGGCCAGGTAGCCGTACTGCTCGATCAGATGCCGTGCCAGATCCATGTCCATCGCGCACCCCCGTCCGGTCTTTCATGGATCTATCGGCAGGATGGCCGCCGAATTGAGCCCCTTGCGCCGGCCGCACCCTTCCCTAGGCTGCGCCGCCCGCCTCATTCCCCCGTTTCCGATGCAGACCATCAAGGAGCCAGAGATGTTTCAGCTGTATTACGATCATGCCGCGAAGGCGAAGGACGACATCCTCTCCGGACTGACCGTCGCCTTTGCACTGGTGCCGGAGGCCGTGGCGTTTGCCTTCGTCGCCGGCGTCAATCCGCTGGTCGGCCTGTACGGCGCCTTTCTGATGGGGCTGGTGACGTCGCTGGTCGGCGGCCGTCCGGGCATGATCTCCGGCGCCACCGGCTCGATGGCCGTGGTCATGGTCTCGCTGGTCGCCGATCACGGCGTCGAATACCTGTTCGCCGCCGTGGCGCTGACCGGCCTGCTGCAGATGGCCTTCGGCGCCCTGAAGCTCGGCAAATACATTCGCATGGTGCCCTATCCGGTGATGCTCGGCTTCGTCAACGGCCTGGCCATCGTGATCTTTCTGGCGCAGCTGGAGCATTTCCAGATCCAGGACGCGAGTGGTGCGATGCACTGGCTTGCCGGTGCGCCGCTGTACACGATGCTCGGGCTGGTTCTGCTCACGATGGCCATCATGTACTTCCTGCCGAAGCTGACCCGAAGCGTGCCGGCGGGGCTGGCGGCCATCATCGTCATCAGCCTGATCGTCATCCTTGGCCACCTGGACACCAAGACCGTCGGCGATATCGCCGATATCTCGGGCGGCTTCCCGGCATTTCATATTCCGGCCGTACCGTTCACGCTCGAAACGCTGTGGATTGTGCTGCCCTATGCGGTGATTCTGGCCGGCGTGGGACTGATCGAATCGCTGCTGACGATGACGGTCGTGGATGAGATGACCGGCACGCGCGGTCAGGGCAATCGCGTGTCCATCGGCCAGGGCCTGGCCAATACCGTCAACGGCTTCTTCGGCGGCATGGGCGGCTGCGCGATGATCGGCCAGACGATGATCAATGTCTCCTCCGGCGGCCTGCGCAACCTCTCCGGCATTGCCGCAGCCGTCTTTCTGCTGGTGTTCATCGTCTTTGCCTCGGACTGGATCGAGATGGTGCCGGTCGCCGCTCTCGTCGGCCTGATGTTCATGGTCGTCATCGGCACGTTTGAGTGGGGCAGCTTCAACCTGCTCAACAAGATTCCGCGCGAGGATTCCTTTGTCGGCATCCTCGTCGCCGCCGTCACGGTGTTCACCGATCTGGCCACGGCCGTCATCGTCGGCGTCATCGCCACGGCGCTGGTGTTTGCCTGGAAGCAGGCGCGCCATATCTATCTCACCAGCGAGGACAATGCGGACGGATCACGCACCCACAAGGTCCACGGACCGCTGTTCTTCGCCTCGACCCACCGCTTCTCCGAGCTGTTTGATCCCGAGAACGATGCCGATGAGGTGTACATCGACTTCGCCGCATCGCGCATCGCCGATCACTCGGCCATCGAGGCGCTGGATCGGCTGGCCGAGCGCTACAAGAAGGCCGGCAAGCGGCTGCATCTGATTCATCTGAGCCCGGAATGCAGGAAACTGCTGACCACGGCGGCGGATCTGGTCGAGATCAACATCAAGGAAGATCCGACCTATCACGTCGCCGACGACAGGCTCGCCGGCTGAAGCAGGCGGGTCAGCCGGCCGGAACGATGCGGCCGTTCATGATGCCAAAGACATCCAGCAGCTTCTGGCCGACACCATTGGCATCGAATCTGACATGGCCGGTCAGCCCCGGGAAACCCTCGGCATCATGCAGCTCGCGGATCATCCCCTTGCCATGGAGTCCGAGCCGGCTGGCCATGACCGCGGCAATCAGCATCGTGTCATAGGCCAGTGTCGTCAGATCGTCCGGCTCGCCCGTTCCCCAGGCCTCCCGGTAGGTGAACATCAGCTGCCGGCGCGCCTGGTCCTCCTGACCGGCCAGGCTCGATGTGCCGGCGAAGCGGGCATGGGAGAGGTAACGGCCGCGGTCATCGAGAAGATGCCCGTCGGCCCAGCGGCTGCTGCCGTAGATCGGTACGTCCTTGATGTCCGTATAGACCCACTGCCCGGCCATCATCGCGACATCCCGCCCCGGCATCGCGACATACATCGCATCGAAATGCACCGGCATCGTGATATCCACGTCGATCTCGGGCAGCAGCAGCGCCAGATCCTGATCGAGTTCGGCCAGCAGTTCCTCGTCATCGGTTTCATAGCGCAGACGGGTAAGCTCGGCCCGGTGATCCTTGATCATCGGTTGCAGCAGCAGCGTCTGCATGACTTCGCCGCCAAGCCTCTCGAAGGCGGTCCGGAACTGCTCGGCCTCACGCACCATGCCATTGCCGTCGTCCGTGGCCAGAACCACCATGCGCTGGGCCCCCTGCTGCCAGGCATAGCGGGCCATGAACTCGACCTGCGCCAGCGGCGAAAGCGTGTGCACGAACAGTGCCGGGCTTGCCGCGGCCAGATCGGTGCGCCCGGTCAGGCTGATCATGGGCATGTCATCCTCAAGCTGCGGCAGCAGCGATTCGACCACCCGGGCCAGAAGCGGCCCGATGATCAGATCCACATGCGCCTCGACGAGCCGCCGATAGGCACGGGCCGCCTGGGCCGGATCCCCGGCCGTATCCTCGATGCGCAGCTGAATCTGCTCGCCACCCGCGGTGACCGCCAGCGCCATGCGCAGGCCGCGAAGCGCCGCCTCACCGAAACGGGCATAATCGCCGGTCAGCGGCAGCATCACACCGATGCTGGCCGCGCGCACCTCGCCCGAAGCCCAGGCCCGAACCTGAGCCGCCTCGGGGCTGGCCGGAAGATAGGTGTTCAGCAGATCGGCTATCCTTCCGAGCGCTGCCATGTCGCCGGTCATCAGGTATTTGCGGGCTGCATGCAGATCGAAGCTGGCCATCAGATCCGGCGGCAGGCTGCCATCGGCATGCATCGCCTCCAGCGTCGGCAGTGAGGCCCTGCGCGCGGCCAGCCTGAGCCAGCTTTCCCGGCCGCCCTCATCCACCTCGGCGGCCGCCATCAGCCAGTGCAGCGCATCGCTTTCGGGCACCTCCGGAGCCAGCGAGGAACCCAGCGCCAGCATCTGATCGGCCAGCTCGCGCGTCAGTCGCGGATGCCTCAGCGCCCTTCCCATGGCCTCAAGCGCGCGCTCGGACTCGCCCAGATCCGTCCAGTACCTGGCCAGCCAGAAATCGGCATAGGGGGCGAGTGCATGATCGGGAAGCTCGGCCAGCAATTGCTCGGCCTGCTCCGTGGCCTCCGGCAGCTTCATCTCCAGCATCAGCTCGAGCTTGCGGAACCGCGCCTCATCACGAAGCAGCGGTTCGCCCTCGATGGCCAGACGATCGAACTCGGCCAGGATCGCATCGAGATCTTCACCGGAACGCGCCCGCTGCATCAGGGCCTGTATCTCGGCCGCGCTGACCGGTGGTGGCGCCAGGCGCGTGAAGCTCTTCACCGGCGGGGCCACCTCGGCCGGCGGCTTCCTGGCCTGACAGCCGGCCAGTGTGCCAAGAGCCAGCATCAGGCCGAAGAACAGCATCAGTGTCCGCCGGGTCGCGCTTGCCGCGGCATCGGCATCGGGATAACGTAACCAGACCATGACATCGGAGACTAAACAGCAAACGCGCGACGGCCAAGCATCCGGCTGCCTGTTCATCGTGGCCACGCCCATCGGCAACCTCGGGGACATCACCTACCGCGCGGTCGAAACGCTGAGAACGGTCGATGCCATTGCCGCCGAGGACACGCGCAACAGTCGCAAGCTGCTGGCGCATTACGGCATCACAACCCCGATGTTCGCGCTGCACGAGCACAACGAGCAGGCGATGATCGATCGCCTGCTGCCGCGTCTGAAAGGCGGCGAAAAGATTGCGCTGATCTCCGATGCCGGCACACCGCTGATCTCCGATCCCGGCTACCGGCTCGTGCAGGCTCTCTCGGAGCAGGCCATCCCGGTCATCCCGATCCCTGGCCCAAGCAGCATCCTGGCCGCCCTTTGCGCCTCGGGCCTTGCGACCGATCGTTTCCGCTACCTCGGATTTGCCGCGCGCAGCGGCAAGGCGCGACGTCGGACGCTGACGGAGATCGCCGAAAGCCCGGACACCTGCATCCTGCTGGAATCCCCGAAGCGGCTGCTCGCGACCCTGAAGGAGCTCGCCGGTCTTGTCGAAGAGGATCGTCGGATCTGCGTGGCCCGCGAACTGACCAAGCTGCACGAGGAATTCGTCCGGGGAAACCCCGCTGCGATCATCCGCCACTTCGAGGAGCATGCGCCGCGCGGCGAGATCGTGCTGCTCGTGGCCGGCCGATCGATGACATCCGTTGAGATCACCGATGATCGCATTCTCGAGCTTCTCCGGAGCGAAGAGATGCGGAAGCTAAGCCCTTCGGCAAGAGCCCGCCGGATTGCCCGCGAGCTCGGCGTATCCCGCTCCCGCGTCTATGCGCTGGACATCAAACGCAATCCATGAGCACGCGGAAGGGAAAAGCCGGCGAGGAACGGGCCTGCCGGTATCTTCGGCGATGCGGCTACACGATTGTCGATCGCAATGCCCGGATGGGACGCGGCGAGATCGATATCGTGGCCCTGGACGATGAGCTGCTGGCCTTCGTCGAGGTCAGGGTGCGGCCCACCCCCGAGTCCGGGCTTTTGTCCGTGACCCCGGACAAATGCGCGCGGCTGCGATCGGCAGCCAGCGCCTGGCTCGGTGCTCACCCGCGCTTTGCCGGATTGCAATGCCGATTCGATTTGATCATCCTCAGCCCGGCGAGGCATCGTTGGCTGCCGCCGCGCATTGAGCATATGAAAGACATCATAAGAGACATAGGATGAGCCCATGCAGAACATGATCGAGAACGCGCTGCTAGACGGCATCGAACTGCGCCAGCGTTGCCTGAACGAGCTTGGCGAACCGCTGGCCCGGGCGGCCGAACTGCTGATCGACTGCCTGAAGAACGGGGGCAAGGTGCTGGCCTGCGGCAATGGCGGTTCGGCGGCCGATGCCCAGCATTTCGCGGCCGAACTCGTCAACCGTTTCGAGATCAACCGGCCCGGCCTGGCTGCCGTGGCGCTGACCCATGATGCCTCGGTCATCACCAGCATCGCCAATGATTTTTCCTTTGAGGAGGTGTTCTCCCGCCAGGTGGAGGCGCTGGGTCGCGACGGCGACGTGCTGCTGGCCATCTCCACCAGCGGCTCCTCGCCCAACATCTGCGCGGCCGCCGCGAAGGCGGCCTCCATTGGCATGCGCGCCATTGCGCTGACCGGCAGGGACGGCGGTCAGCTCGGCAGGCTTGAAGACGTGGCCATTCATATCAACATTCCGCATGCATCGACGGCGCGCGTGCAGGAGATGCACATCACCTGCCTGCACATCCTGTGTTCGCTCGTGGACGCAACGCTCTTCGGAGGCAAGGCATGAAGATCAAACCCCTGTCCTTTTCATCGCTGAGAACCGTACCCATCGGCAAGCGCAGGGTGGATTCCGATGGCCAGGACTTCGGCGCCCCGTTCCGCGCCGGCAGCAGCTTCTCCGATTTTCTCTGCAGCCTTCCGAACCTCGGCTGCGCCGGGGATCTGTTCCGCCTGCGCGATGCCATCGTGCAGGCCTATCGTCACAGGCATCTCGTCATCCTTGCCTGCGGCGGGCATGTCTTCGACTCCGGCCTCGGCCCGATGATCTGCCGGCTGATCGAACAGAAACTGATCGGCGGCATCGCGCTGACCGGCGCGGCATTGCTTCAGGATGTCGAAATCGCGCTGACCGGACGCACCGTGGCCGCGCGCGAACGCGAACTGGCCGAGGGGCGCTTCTGCATCACCGAGGAAACCGGCAGCCTGATCAACGAGGCCATCAACCTCGGCACGATGGAGAACTGGGGCATCGGCCAGAGCGTCGGCAAGAAGCTGCAGGATGAGGAGCTTGAGCATCTGGATCATTCGGTGCTGGCCACGGCCTACCGCTACGGCGCTCCGGTCTGCGTGCTGCCGGCCATCGGTGCCGACGCCTTCAATCTGCATCCCGCGGTGCATGGCGAATCCGTCGGGGCCGCCGGCATGCGCGACTTCCGCCTGCTGGCCGGCATGATGGCCGAGGCCAGCCATGGCGTCGTGCTCAATGTCGCCTCCAGCGTCATCCTGCCACGCGCCCTGCTTCAGGCCACCGATGCGGCGCGCAATCTCGGCAAGACGGTCGAGGGACTGACCTCGGCGGTCATCGATCCGGCGGCCAGCGCCAGTGCTATTGCCGATGTCGTGTCCCGTCTGTCGCAGCCGGACGGTCAGGGCTACTGGCTGAGCGGCCCGGACGAAATCCTGCTGCCGCTGCTGTTTGCGGCGGTCCTCGAAGCCATCGGCGATGAGGTGGGCTGACATGCATCTTTTTCCCCGGTTCGTGATCCTTGGCGCGCTCGTGCCGCTGCTCTCCGGCTGCGTGGCCACCGCCGTGGTCGGTGGCACGACCGTCGCGGCCAGCAGCGTGCACGACGAACGTCCGCTGCTGCAGCACATCGATGATGCGGCCATCGCGACGAAGATTGATTCCCGGCTGCTGCTGGAAAAGGACATGCCCTCGCGTTGGGTCAGCGTCGAGGTCATCAACGGCATCGCAACGCTGACGGGCTATCTGCCGAGCCGCGAACATATCGAACGTGCGGTCTATATCGCCCGCTCGATCCGCGGCGTGAAGGACGTGCGCAACGAGCTGCAGGTCGGCGAACCCAGCCTGAGCGGCGTGTTTTCCGACTCCTGGATCACGTCCAGGGTCAAGACGGCGCTGTGGAATGACCGCGAGGTCTCCGGCTTCAGCATTCATGTCGAAACCGTCGATGGCCGCGTCTATCTGCAGGGCGTCGTCAGCAAGCCCCGCCATCGCCAGAGGGCCGTGCAGCTGGCCCGAAGCGTCGATGGTGTCACCGCCGTGATTGACCTGATGCAGTCCGGCAGGCCGTAGGCCAGGGATGCTGGAAGCGAACGAACTCACCTCCCTTGAACAGGCGGTCGCCATACGCGAACAATGGCGCCGGCAGGGATTGTGCGTCGTCTTCACCAACGGCTGCTTCGATCTGCTGCACCCCGGCCATGTGCATTATCTGCGCGCCGCGCGCGAGCTGGGCGACGCGCTGATCGTCGGCCTGAATGACGATGCCTCGATCCGCCGCCTCAAGGGAGAGCAGCGGCCGGTCAACCCGCTTGAACATCGCGCCTGCATGCTCGCTGCGCTCAAGCCCGTGGATCTCGTCGTGCCTTTTTCCGAGGACACGCCGCTCAAGCTGATCACGGCGCTGAAACCGGATATCCTCGTGAAGGGCGGCGACTACCGCCCCGAGGATATTGTCGGTGCCAGGGAGGTTCGCGAAGCCGGCGGACGGGTTACCGTGATCCCCTTCCTCGACGGCCATTCCAGCACCGGACTGATTCGCCGCATCCGCCAGCAGCAGGGATAAGCGGCATGGCCCGGCCGCTGATCATCGTCGCCGACGCCCATATCTGGGGGGTCGAGCAGGCCTTCGCATCGCTGCCGGGGCATCAGGTCGAGCTGCGCGTCGTCGAGCACGCCGACATCCGACCGATCACTGTCAAGGACGCCGATATTCTGCTCACCCGTTCCTCCACCCGCGTGGACGCATCCCTGCTGGAGGGCTCCCGCGTGCGCTTCGCCGCCACGGCCACGATCGGGGACGATCATTATGACAAGGTCTACCTGCATTCGCGCGGCATCGCGTTTGCGAATGCCGCCGGCTCATCCACCGGCTCGGTGATCGAATACATGCTGACCGCGCTTCTGACATTGCAGCACCAGGGCCTGCTGGATCTGCGCAGCTCGACGCTCGGCATCATCGGCGTCGGCCGCATCGGCAGCCGGCTTGCCGAACCGGCATCACGGCTCGGGCTGCGCATCCTGCTCAACGATCCGCCGCGCGCCCGCAGCGAGGGGCTTCCCGGATTTCTTTCGCTGCATGAACTGCTGCAACAGTGCGATGTGCTGACGCTGCATACCCCGCTGACCCTGGAAGGCCCGGATGCCACGCATCACCTGATTGGCGCGCCCGAACTGCGTTGCTTCCGGGGCCACGGCATCATCAATGCCGCCCGCGGGGCGTGCGTGGACAATGCCGCGCTTCTGGACTGGCTGCGCGAGGACGATCGGCGCTTTGCGGTGCTCGACTGCTGGGAGAACGAGCCGCTGCCGGAAAGGCAGCTGCTGAGCCATCCCGGCGTCGCCATCGCCACGCCGCACATCGCCGGCCATTCGCTCGATGGCAAGGCGGCCAACACCTTTTACGTCTATACCGCGCTGTGCCGCTGGCTGGGCGTGCATGGCGACTGGAAACCACAACTTCCCGACGAAGCCGAAGCGGTGGCGGTTGCCTGTGGCGATGACGACCTGGACACCCTGCATCGCGCAAGCCGCGCCCTCTGCCCGATCGAACGCGACGATGCCGCGATGCGCCCATGGGCAGGCCTGGAGGATGCGGAGCTGCGCCAGGCCTTCCGCCGCTATCGCCGCCATTACCCGGCCCGTCGCGCCTGGCAGCACGCGCCCATCCGACTTATCGGTGAAGACGCCACCCTGCTGACCCGGACGCGTGAGCTTGCGCATGCCATCGGCATGCGTTGCGTCTAGGATTGCGGCCATGAACACGAACACACAATCCGGGATGAACCTGGTCTGGATGGATCTGGAGATGACCGGCCTGGACCCGGAGCGCGATACGATTCTCGAGATCGCGACGATCATCACCGACAGCGAGCTGAATATCGTGGCCGAAGGACCGAATATCGCGATTCACCATCCGGACAGCGTGCTCGAAGCGATGAATGACTGGTGCAAGGTGCACCATGCGAAATCCGGGCTGACCGAACGGGTGCGCCAATCAACGATCGGCATGAAAGAGGCCGAGGCCCGGACACTGGATTTCATCCGCCGCCATGTTCCGGAAAACACCTCGCCGCTCTGCGGCAATTCGGTGCATCAGGATCGCCGCTTCCTGGTCCGCTACATGCCCGAGCTGGAGGCCTGGCTGCACTATCGCAACATCGATGTCAGCACGATCAAGGAGCTGGGCAGCCGCTGGTACCCGAAGCTGCGCGCGCCGCGCAAGAAGGCCGAGCACCTGGCGCTGGCCGACATCCGCGAATCCATTGCCGAACTGATCTTCTACCGGGAGCATTTCTTCCGCCCCGGCAACGACAGCCCCGAATAGGCGCGCTGGACGCAACCGCCGGGAAACTCTGCTATAGTGCGGGCCGGGGCGTATGCTTTGTGTGTGCCGGGTCACATCCCGGCCGGCGCGAATATCGAACATAGCGGGAAGGTTTCCTAAAGGAGTGCGTATGTTGATCCGTAGTCTGATGATTCTGTTCACGATGCTGGTTTCCAGCCTGCCGGCGCAGGCAGCCTCGCTGGAAAGCGCTGAGGCAGCCATCGCCGAAGCCGAGCAGCTGCGTGCTGCCGAGTTTGCACCGGAGCACTACCAGGCCGCCATCGAAAGCCTGAAGCAGGCCAGGGAAATGCTCTCATCCAATGGCAATGCGGATGAGATCGTCCGGCTTCTGGACAAGGCCACGATCCAGGCCAAGCAGGCCTCGACCGCAGCCCAGAATTTCACCGAGCAGTTTGCCGGCCTGGTCGAATCGCGGGATCGCCTGCAGCTGGCCGGCGAGGAGTACGTGCGCAAGGACCTGGCCGAACGCTCCGAACGCGAGTTCGCCGCCGTCGTGGCTGCCGCCGAGGACGGCAACATGAGCAAGGCCCGACGCGAGGCGAAACATGCCCGCGACACCATCCATGCCGCGCAGGTCGTGGCCGCCAAGGAACAGTTCGTGCGGCCGATCTCCAAGACCATCGCCGGCGCCCGTCGGGTCAGGGCCCGCGATTACGCCCCGAAGGCCCTTGAGGATGCGATTTCCAAACAGCGCCAGCTGGAAAAGCTGATCAAGGCCGACCCGGATGCCCAGACCAAGGCCTATGCGCTGTCCCAGGAAGGGCAGATTTCAGCCCGGCGGGCCATGCGCATCTCCAAGCTTGGCTCGGACATCTCGAAGAACCCGAGCACGCTGGAAACCTGGATGGACGCCGAGGATGCCCGGCTGGCGATGCTGGGCCAGGCACTCGGCATTCAGCTGGATCGCTCGCAAACCCCGGAAGAGCAGCTTGCAGCGCTGCGTCAGGCCGTCGAGGACATGAAGGGCAACTACGAGGCGCGTCTCAACGATGCCGACGCCCAGGTCCGGGATCTGAGCCAGAAGCTGTCCAAGTATGAGGGCGAGCTCTCCGACATGGCCGAGATCCGCCGCAAGCTGCAGCTCAAGCGCGAGGCCGAGGCGAAGATCAAGCGGCTGACCAAGTTGTTCAATCCGGACGATGTCGAAATCCTGCTCACACCCGATGCCGACGTGATCCTGCGCATGAAGACGCTGAACTTCCGCAGCGGCAGCGCCGTCATCCCGCCGAGCACCTACGGCCTGCTGGACAATGCGATCAAGTCCATCGAGATCTTCCCGGATCGCGCCGTGCGCGTGGAAGGCCATACCGACTTCATGGGCTCGAACAAGTACAATCAGGCGCTTTCGGAGCGGCGGGCCAATGCGGTCAAGGAGTATCTGCTGCAGCGCATGGGCGAGAGCAGCCAGCCGGTGACGGCAGTCGGTTATGGCGAGGACCGCCCGATTGCGAACAATGAAACGGCCGAGGGCCGCATGAAGAATCGCCGCATCGACATCGTGCTGCTGGCGCCGACCCGCTGATTGGACAGATCGCCCATCGGCTGCTTTAATACAAGCAGAGGATGCTCAAACCAAAGGAGTTGGATATGTTTGTCAAGAATGCAGGCAATGGCGATTTGGCTCGGGTGATCGAACTGAAGGAACTGACCGATCCGCATTCCGCGACGGTGACGGTTCGCTATTCCGCCGGCGAGGAGGAAGGCGATCCGGTCGCGGTTGCGAAAAGCGAGCTCGTCTTCCCCTCCGGCGAGCCGCTTCCCAAATGCTGGCTCGACCCGCACTATCGCGTGCGCTTCTGACCCTGATACGAATCCGGTCATCGGCGGGCTCCTGTGAGCCCGCCTTTTTTCTGTCCACGCGGCTAGATAGGCAGCGACCGAAGAAGACAAATTGGGGCTTGCATCCTCTCGTCCATGAACCATAATCCGCGCTCCTTCCCGGCAACGCGAGGGCAGGTAGCTCAGTCGGTAGAGCAGGGGACTGAAAATCCCCGTGTCGGCGGTTCGATTCCGTCCCTGCCCACCA
>CAZDLB010000016.1:20161-22298 GCA_964505995.1 uncultured Zetaproteobacteria bacterium | reverse complement strand
CTGATGCAGGCCACCGTCGTCGTCACGACGATCGCCATCGTCGCTCTTGGCGTCTATCCCGATCCCCTGATCGATATCTGCCAGAAGGCGCTTGGCGGACTGGTCTAGCAGAGACCCTGGCGCCAGCTGGAAAACATATCCGTCCGTCCCGAATCCGGAGTTGGGCAGAGAATAAGGCTTGCATATGATGCAACGGGGCGTTATAAATCGCGCCCTTTCGAAAATTGATGGAGATTGAATCGTGAAAGCAGACATTCATCCCGAATACAAAGCCGCCAAGGTCACCTGTTCCTGCGGCAATACGTTTGAAACCCGCTCGACCAAGGGCGATCTGCATGTCGAGATCTGCTCGGCCTGCCATCCGTTCTACACCGGCAAGCAGAAGATCATGGACACCGAGGGTCGCGTGGAGCGTTTCTACAAGAAATACGGCAAGCCTGCTGGCAAGGCTGCCTGAGCAAGACGGGAGTTATAGATGTACGCAGTGATCAGGACCGGCGGCAAGCAGTATCGCGTTCAGGAAGGCGATATCCTGCGTGTCGAGAAGCTGGATGTTGAAGCAGGCAAGAAGGTGACCTTCGACGAGGTACTTCTGCTGGGCGAGGGCGATGCGATCAAGGTTGGCGCCGAGGCCGCCAAGGCCAAGGTGACCGGCGTTGTGACCGCGCAGGGTCGCGGCCGCAAGATCGTCGTGTTCAAGAAGCGTCGCCGCAAGAACTACAAGCTCACGAAGGGCCATCGCCAGAGCTATACGGCGGTGCGCATCGAAAAGATCACGAAGCCACGCGCAGCTGCGAAGAAGGCAGAAGCCGCGGCCGAGAAGGAGTAAGCCATGGCACACAAGAAGGCAGGTGGTTCCAGCCGAAACGGACGCGATTCCAATTCCAAGCGTCTGGGCGTGAAGAAATACGGCGGTGAGAGCGTGCGCGCCGGCAACATCCTGGTGCGTCAGCGCGGCACGAAGATCCGTCCGGGCGACAACGTGGGATGTGGCAAGGATTACACCCTGTTTGCGCTGATCGACGGCAAGGTCGAGTATATCAAGAAGGCAGGACGCACCACGGTTCGCGTGACCGCCTGATTGCCCGCCGATGAGGAATCGGAAGGGGGTGCGCGCGTCGCACCCCCTTTTTGTTTCCCCGGGGATGACGAGAACACGGATTTCATGGTCTAATACAGCATGCGTTTTATCGATGAAGTGAGGCTTGAGGTGCGCGCCGGCAATGGCGGGCATGGCTGCGTGTCGTTCCGGCGGGAGAAATACATCCCCAGGGGCGGTCCGGACGGCGGCGATGGCGGTCGCGGCGGCCATGTGATCTTCGTGGCCTCGACCCGCAAGAACACGTTGCAGGAGCTCTATCTTCGCAAGCGCATCGTCGCCAGCAACGGCCAGCCCGGCATGGGATCGGACTGCCACGGCAGGAATGGCGAGGATGTGGTCGTCGAGGTTCCCATCGGCACGCTGATCAAGGATGAGGACGGGCATGTGCTCTGCGATCTCTCGCGCGAGGGACAGCGCTATATCCTGGCCCGCGGCGGCGAAGGGGGGCTGGGCAATGCCCGTTTCGCGACCAGCACGAACCGTGCGCCGCGCTATGCGCAACCCGGCGAGGAGGGCGAACAGGCGATTCGTCTGCTGGAGCTGAAGCTGATGGCCGATGTCGGCCTGGTCGGCCTGCCGAATGCCGGCAAGTCCACGCTGCTTTCGCGCATCTCCAATGCCAGGCCGAAGATCGCCGACTATCCGTTCACGACGCTGGCGCCGAAACTTGGGCAGGTGTTCATGGACGATGGCGATGGCTTCGTCGTCGCCGACATCCCCGGCCTGATCGAGGGCGCGCATGAAGGCAAGGGGCTTGGGGACCGCTTCCTGCGGCATATCGAGCGCACGGCCGTGCTGCTGCATCTGGTGGATGCATCCGAGTCCGAGGGCAAGTCGATCGAGGATCAGATCCGCGAGGTCGAGGGCGAGCTGACCGGTTATGGGACCAGCGTCAGCGGCAAGCCCCGCATCCTCGTGCTGAACAAGATGGATGCGCTGGCACCCGAGGCGCAGCAGCAGGCCCGGCAGCGGGTCGAGGCGCTCGGGCTGGATTGCATGGCGATCTCGGCCGTCAGCGGCGAGGGCGTGCAGGAG
>CAZDLB010000016.1:0-20061 GCA_964505995.1 uncultured Zetaproteobacteria bacterium | reverse complement strand
CGGCACCGGCGCCGCTATCTCAATGCCAGCAATACCAGCGAGACGCTGTTTTCCGCGGGCGTCGTGCCCATCGTCAACGAAAACGACACGGTGGTTGTTGAGGAGATCAAATTCGGCGACAACGACAGCCTCGGCGCGCTGGTGAGTCTGGTCATCGATGCGGATTTCCTCGTGATGCTGACCGATGTGGACGGCCTGTTCGATGCCAATCCGGTCATCCGGCCGGAGGCCAGGCGCATCTCGGTTGTCGAAGGGGTGCGGCCCGAACACATGGCTATGGCCGGCGGCAGCGGTTCGTCCTTCGGAACCGGCGGCATGGCAAGCAAGCTGATGGCGGCCCGCATCGCGACCCGGGGCGGCGTTGCCGCGGCGATCATCAATGGCCACAGGCCCGACAGCCTGCGGCGGCTGCTGGCCGGCGAGGATGAGGGGACGCTGTTTCTCTGCGGCGTCGGACGGCAGACCCGTCGCGCGCACTGGATTGCCGATATCCTGCACCCGGCCGGAACGCTGCATGTCGATGATGGGGCCGCCCGCGCGCTGCTGCGCCACGGCAGCAGCCTGCTGCCGGTCGGCGTGACGCAGGTGGATGGCGTGTTCGACAAGGGCGATTGCGTGCAGGTGGTGTCCCGGGGCAGGGTGCTGGCCAAGGGGCTGGTCAACTACACGGCCGAGGAGATGCGCCGCATCATGGGTCATTCCAGCGACGAGATCGAGGCCCTGCTCGGCTATCGCGATTTTTCATCGGTGGTCCACCGCGATAATCTTGTCGTGCTGACGGCCGACGAGGATCAGGGCACGGCGACGGAAGCGAGGATGGAGGAGAAGGAATAATGGGAAATGCCGGTAAACTCGATGCACAGGCGGTGATGCATGCGCTGGGCAGGCAGGCGCGCGATGCGGCCAAGGCCATGCGCATGGCCGATACCCATGCCAAGAATCAGGCGCTGTTGCTGGCTGCTGCGGTCATTCGCCGGGAAACCGGCGAGATCATCGCGGCCAACAAGCTGGACATGGACGCCGCTGCGAAGAACGGCCTGGATGCGGCCATGCAGGACCGGCTGCTGCTGACGGCCGATCGCATCGATGCGATGGCCGAGGGGCTGGAGCAGATCGCGGCCCTTCCCGATCCGGTCGGCGAGATGACGGACCTGCGCTATCGCCCGTCGGGCATTCAGGTGGGGCATATGCGCGTGCCGCTGGGCGTGATCGGCATCATCTACGAATCGCGGCCGAACGTGACGGCTGATGCCGCCGGGCTGTGCCTGAAATCGGGCAATGCCGCGATTCTGCGCGGCGGCTCCGAGGCCATCCATTCCAACCGGGCGATTGCCGCCTGTCTGAGAAGGGCGCTCGTGGACGCGGGGCTGCCTCAGGATGCCGTGCAGCTCGTCGATAATACCGACCGGGCGCTGGTCGGCGCGCTGCTCAAGGCCGAGGAGTACGTCGATGTCATCATTCCGCGCGGGGGCCGCTCGCTGATCGAGCGTGTCGCGGCCGAATCGCGTGTGCCGGTCATCAAGCATCTGGACGGCATCTGTCATGTGTATGTCGATGCCCGCGCCGATGTCGGGATGGCCGTGAAGATCGCGGTGAATGCGAAGACGCACCGCTTCGGCGTGTGCAATGCGATGGAGACGCTGCTGGTGCATGCCGACATTGCGGCCGAGGTGCTGCCCGCGATTGCGGCCGAGATGCAGGCGCGCGATGTCGAGCTGCGCGGCTGCCCGCGCACCTGCGAGATCCTGAAGGGCCGGGACATGACACCGGCCACGGACGAGGACTGGGCCACGGAATATCTGGGACCGATCCTGTCCATCCGGGTGGTCGATTCGCTGGAGCAGGCGATGGACCATATCGCCGCCTACGGCTCCGGGCACACCGAAAGCATCGTCACGCAGGACTATGCCGCCGGCCAGGCCTTCCTGCGCGAGGTGGATTCCTCCTCGGTGATGTGGAATGCCAGCACCCGCTTCGCCGACGGCTTCGAGTACGGCCTGGGCGCCGAGATCGGCATCTCCACCGACCGCCTGCATGTGCGCGGTCCGGTCGGGCTTGAGGGGCTGACGACGCTGAAATGGGTCGTCTTCGGCCATGGCGAGGTGCGTCAATAGGCCGGCAGTCATCTGCTTCGGGGCAGGTCGGGCTCTTCGGCGGAAGCTTTGACCCGCCGCATCTGGGGCATGCCGCGCTGGTGCGCGCCGCCCTGGAGAAGCTGGGTCTGGATGAGGTTGTCGTCATTCCGGCCTGGCCGGTGCATCGCACGCTGCATGCGGATGCGGCATCACGGCTGCGGCTGGTGCGGACGATGTTCGCCGGCTGGGCTGCGGTCAGGGTCTGCGATTGCGAGATCGCCAGGGGCAGGCCCGTGGCGGCCATCGAGACCCTGCGCCAGTGGTCCGGGGAGCATCCCGGCGTGGTTCCCTGGCTTCTGCTCGGGAGCGATGCCTGGGCCGGCCTGCCCTCGTGGCGGGAATATCCGGAGCATCGGCGGTGGTGCAATATCGCGGTGTTTGCCCGCGCCGGAGCGGACTGGATCGAGGTTCCCGGATGGACGCCGGCCTCCTCGGTGCGGGACTGCCGTGGGCCGGGCCATGTGATCCGGGTGCAGGCCGAGCTGCCGGATGTTTCGGCAACCGCCATCCGCGAGGCCTGCCGCAGCGGCGGCTCGCTGGCCGGCATGGTTCCGGCCGCGATCGAGAATCAGGTAAGCAGACTATACGCCGCATGAGACCGGCGCAGCAGAGGTGGACGTGATACATTTCTCAGAACAGAGAGAGAAACCGGAAGAGATCGAGCGCATGACCGAGGATATCATCGCTGCGCTCGAGGATCGCAAGGCCCAGGATGTCCTGGTCATCGATGTGCGCGGCCGGTGTGATTTCGCCGACCGCTTCGTGCTGGCCAGCGGCCGCAGCGATCGCCAGCTCAAGGCGCTGGCGCAGGGCCTGGTCGAGGTGGCGCATCGCCATGGCCTGCCGGGCAGGATTGAGGGGCTCGAGGCGATGGAGTGGCTGCTTGTGGACCTGGGGGATGTCGTCGTGCATCTGTTTCTGCCGGAGGTGCGGGAAAGCTTCCAGCTCGAGCGCCTCTGGGCCCAGCCGGGGGATGCCCGGACGTGAGGATCCGCCTGCTCGTGGTCGGGCGCGGCGCGCGGGAATTGCAGGAGTTCGAATCGCGTTTCATCGGCCGCCTGGCCGGCTTTGCCGACTTTCGCATCGTCGAGCTGGCCGAGGGACGGGGCAGGCAGGTCAACCAGCGCCGGCAGGAAGAGGAAAGGCAGATTCTGGCCCAGGCCGGCAAGGGCTTCGTTCTGTTCGATGAGCGCGGGCGGGCGAAATCGAGCATGGACTGGGCGGCCTGGCTGCAGTCGCAGGCCGGGGATGCCCGGCTGGATTTCGTCATCGGCGGCGCCGATGGCGTCAGCGAGAAGGTGCGGCACAACGCCGGCCAGATCTGGAGTCTGTCGGCGCTGACGCTGCCGCACCAGCTGGCTCGCGCGCTCGTGCTCGAGCAGCTTTACCGGGCCTTTACGATCATGCAGGGACATCCCTATCATCGGGTGTGATGCCTTTACCCTTGATGCTGCTTCTGGCCTTCCTCGCCGCCGCGGGGTTGACGGCCACTCCCGTACCCGAGGCGCATGCAGGCCAGAAGCAGGCGGCCGAACAGAAGCTGGAGCAGATCAAGCAGGAGCGCGCCAGGCTTCGGAAGATACGCGCGCAGCTGGAACGGAAGCTGGGCGCGATGGGCCGGGAGCTGCGCCGGCTGGACGAGGCGCTGGTGCAGGCGCGCGAAGCCAGCCGCAAGGCTGCCGAGGATGTCCGCCAGGCCGATCTTAGGCTGGCCCGGCTGAAGGCGCAGCAAAACGAGTTGAAGGCGAGAATCGCCCGGCTTTCCGAGCGCATGCAGGACGAGGCGGTGGCCGCCTGGCAGCGCAGCAGCCGTTCGTCGCAATGGCTGGGGATCCTGACCGGGGTGCCCGTCAGTGACATTCCGCATCGCCGCTATCTGCTCAATCTGGTCATGCGATCCCAGAACGAAGACCGGCGGCAGTATCAGCAGGACATCGAGGCCCTGCGCCACGTTGAGGCTGCGCTCAAGGCGCAGCGAAAGGAGCTTGCCCGCTTGAGCGAGATCCGCAGCGCGGCGGAGAAGGAGGCGGCGAAACGCCTGGAGGCCAAGCGGCAGCGGGTAGCCGAGATTCGTCGCGAGCTAAAGGGCAAGAAGAATCGGGAGGCCCAGCTGGCCCGCGAGCAGCAGGCCCTTCTCGATCTGCTGGACAGCATCGACAAGGGCTTGCTGGCCGCCGATGTGCCGGTCAAGGCGCAGCATATACGCAGGCAGAAGGGGCGGCTTCCGTGGCCACTGAAGGGCAGGGTGGTGGCCAGCTTCGGCTCCAGACCGTCGCCGCATCGCGCGCGGCTGAAGGGCGTGCAGCTCAAGCCGCTCCAGTCGCGACAGGTGCGCGCGATGGGAGCGGGTCAGGTGCGCTATGCCGACTGGTTCGGCGGTTATGGTCTGATGATGATCGTCGATTACGGGGATGGCATCCTCGGCGTTTATGCCCATAATGATACCCTGTACCAGCAGCTCGGGGACTGGGTGGAGAAAGGGGATGTGCTGGCTGAGGCCGGCAGCACCGGCTGGGTCAGCGATGTGGCGCTGTATTTCGAGATCCGCGATCGCGGCAAGGCCGTGAATCCGAAGCGCTGGTGCAGACGCTGATCGGCTGGCAGCCTCGCTGGCCGAAAACGAAGCAGCCCGGACCGGGCCGCATGGAGAGAAGAGCATGGCATTGAAATATCGTAGAATCATTCTGTCGATCGGGGCGCTGGCGGTGCTTGCGGCGGCTGCGACCGCCTGGCTGCCCGACCCCGTCGTTCAGCAGGCCAGTGCGGCGACGGATTACCGGCAGCTGCAGAAATTCTCCCGTGTCATGGAGATGGTCAAGCGCTCCTATGTGAAGGAGGTCAGCGACGAGGAGCTGATCGACGGCGCGCTCTCCGGCATGCTCTCCAGCCTGGACCCGCATTCGACATATCTGGACAAGGAGATGTATGCCCAGATGAATGTCGAGACGAAGGGCGAGTTCGGCGGTCTGGGTATCGAGATTACCGCGGCCGAGGGCGGCATCCGCGTCGTCTCGCCCATCGAGGATACGCCGGCCGATCGCGCCGGTGTGAAGGCGGGCGATCTGATCATCAAGATCGATGACGAGCTGGCGCGCGACATGAGCCTGCCCGAGGCGGTGAAGAAGATGCGCGGCAAGCCAGGCACCAGCATCACGCTGACGATCTTCCGCCAGGGCGAGAGCGCGCCGCTGGAATTCAGGATTGTGCGCGACAGGATCAAGATCAAGTCGGTGAAGAGCGATTTTCTGGCGCCGGGCTATGGCTATCTGCGCATCACCCAGTTCCAGGAACGCACCAGCGATCTGCTGCGTCAGAAGATCGACGAGCTGAAGAAGCAGTCCGGCGGTCTGTCGGGCGTGGTTCTGGATCTGCGCAACAACCCGGGTGGGCTGCTGGATCAGGCCGTTGAGGTTGCCGACCTGTTCCTGGACAAGGGCAATATCGTCAGCACCAAGTCGCGGGTCGGCAAGAATCTGAGCTTTGATGCCAAGCCCGGGGATGCTCTGAAGGGCCTGCCGCTGGTCGTGCTGATCAACCAGGGCTCGGCTTCGGCCTCGGAGATCGTCGCCGGCGCGCTGAAGGATCATCACCGCGCCGTGCTGTTGGGCACGAAGAGCTTTGGCAAGGGTTCCGTGCAGTCGGTCGTTCCGCTGCCGGACGGCACGGCTTTCAAGTTGACGACGGCGCTGTACTACACGCCCAGCGGCAATTCGATTCAGGCGACCGGCATCACGCCGGACATCTTGGTCAAGCAGCAGAAGATCGAGCTGGCCAGCAAGGAGGAGGGGCCATCCTTCCCGTCCGTTTTCGAACGCGACCTGAAGGGGCATCTGCAGAACGGCAACGGCGGCAAGAAACCCAGGGAAACGAAGACGGCCGGTGGCGAGCCCAGCGAGGCCATGCAGAAGCGTCTGCGGACCGACACACAGCTGCAGCGGGCACTGGACCTGCTCGAGGGTCTGCACGCCCTTCAGGGATAGGCTGACAGGCGGGCCGTTCGGATGCGTGCCGGAAAACGCATGCCTGCATGGCTGTCGCTTTCGCTGGCCGGCGTACTGCTGGTCCTGATCGGGATGGCGGCCGTCTGGCTCAGGCCCCAGCCTCAGGCCGAGCTGAAGGTGACGGTGCCCGATGTCGTGTTCGAGGACTTTCATGCGGCGCCGTCGCATCCGGAGCCGCGGCCGGATCGCCCGGAGCTTCCTCCGCCACCCGGCCGCGGTGTTGCGCTGGTCATGGACGATGTCGGCTATGATCTGCATGCGCTGCAACGGATCCTGGCGCTGCATGTGCCGGTGGCGATCTCGATCCTGCCCGGCTCATCCCATGCCGATGAGGCGGCGGAGATGGCGCATCGGGCCGGGCAGATGGTCATGCTGCATCTGCCGATGGAACCGGCCACGGAGAAGTACCGCCGCAGCATGGGGCCATCCTTTCTGCGCGCGGACATGGACGCGGAGACGCAGGAGCGGACCTTTCTGGCGGACATGAGCCGCGTTCCCTATGTTGAGGGGGTCAACAATCACATGGGCTCGCATCTGACACGGCTGCGCGAGCCGATGGCGCGGCTGATGCGTCTGCTGCGTCAGCAGGGGCTGTTCTTTATCGATTCACGCACCAGTGGCGACAGCATTGCGGCGCTGGAGGCGGCCCGGGCCGGGATACCCTGGGCGGAGCGTCAGATCTTTCTCGACCATCGGCAGGATGAAGCCTTCATGCAGGCCGCCTGGGACCAGGCGATTCGTTGTCAGGAAACCGGACGGGCATGCATCGTCATCGCGCATCCGCATCCGCAGACGCTGGCCTTTCTCGAGCACAGGCTGGCGCATGATGCCGGCGAAACCTTGCAGCTGAAACCCGTGCGCGGTCTGCTGCATGCGCCCCTGTCCGAGGCCACGCGCCGTATGCTGGCGCGCGGGGAGGCCCGCTGATGGGGCTGCTGCGTCGCTACTTTATCGCCGGCATCGTGGCGCTGGCGCCGCTGCTGGTGACGGTGGCGATCATCAACTGGCTGATCGAGACGACGGATCGGGGCATCGATCTTCTGCCCCATGCCTATCGCCCCGAGGTTCTGTTCGGCATCGACATTCCGGGCATGGGCATTCTGATGGCGCTGCTGTTCATCCTGCTGGTCGGGGCCGTGACGACGCATTTCATCGGCAGCCAGCTGATGCATCTGGTGGACAGTGTCATGGAGCGCATCCCGCTGGTGCGCACGGTGCACAAGGCCACGCGACAGCTGCTGGCGGCCATCTTCAGCGACAGCTCGAAGGCCTTCCAGGAGGTCGTGATGGTGCAGTTTCCGAACCGCGGTCGCTGGGTCATCGGCTTCGTGACCGGTGAGGGGCAGCTGCCCGAACATGGCGGGGGCCACGAATTCGTGTCGGTCTTCGTGCCATCCACGCCATTGCCGACCACCGGCTGGCTTCTTTTCGTCGAGGAGGCCGAGCTTGTGCGTCTGGACATGAGTGTGGAGGAGGGGATGAAGCTGGTGCTTTCCGGCGGCGTGCTGCCGCCGGCTGGGGTGGAGAAGAAGGATGACTAGATGGCTGATCACCATGCTGTTCGTTCTGGCCGCATCGCTGCCGGCGCAGGCGGCCGGGCTGGATGAGGCGCAGGCGCTGCTCGATCAGGGACAGGATGCCGAGGCCGTGGATATGCTGACTGGTCTGGCGGAGCAATCGCCTTCGGATTACCGCATCTGGTTCCTGCTTGGCGTGGCCGAGGCGCATCGCCGGAACTTCCAGCCGGCGATCCGGCATTTCCGCCATGTGCTGAAACTGCGCCCGACGCTGGCCGAGCCGCACAACAACCTCGCCGTGATCTACAACGAGCTGGGCGATCTGCGCGCGGCGGTGCGCGAGCTCGAGGCCTCGCTGGAGCTGAATCCGGATTATGCGACGGCCCATCAGAATATCGGGGACATGTATGTCAAGCTGGCCCTGGAGTCCTACCAGAAGGCGATGATCGACAGCGATGATCCGCGGCTTAAGCGGCGTTACGAGCGCTTGCTGCACCTGGATGACGATGCGCCGCAGGCTCGGCCGGAGTCTTCCGGAGGGCGTACTGTGCAGGTCGAATCATCCGGAGAGAGCGACGACAAGGCAGGCGATTCTCCCCGGCCCGAGGTCAGGCCACTGCTGAGCGATGCCGACCGGGCTGAGGTTCTGGCGGCCATCGAGGCCTGGCGCAGCGCCTGGAGTGCGCGCAATATCGAGGGCTATTTCTCGGCCTATGCGTCGGATTTCACGCCGCCTGCGCGTTTCTCATCCCGCGCGGCCTGGGAGCGTTACAAGCGTCGGGTCATCGGGAACAAGTCGTTTATCGACGTGAAACTTGATACGATACGCCTGTCTGCGCTGGCGCAGGGGAAGGTGCGGGCCGATTTCCGGCAGGACTTCCGCTCGCCAGGCTACCGCAGCAGGGATCACAAGGAGCTGGTGCTGGAGAAGACGTCGCATGGTTGGAAGATTGTCCGTGAATCGGTGCTTTAGCCTGCCCCTGCTGGGGCTGCTGGGCGTGCTGCCGGCGCAGGCTCAGGCGATTGAAACGGCCGATGCCGCCGTCCCGGATCAGGCCGCGCTGGCGGCTTCCGTGGCTGCGGAAAAGCCGGCCGAGGCGAAGGATGCGGTGACACTCCAGGCGATGGAGGTTGATCCGAAATGGCGGCGCGTGATGCAGGCGCTCATCGACGGGGATGGCGAGGTGGTACGGGCACTTAATGCGTCCGATCGGGCCATCCTGCTGGCGGCACTGGCGCTGAAATCGGATCAGCCGTCCACGGCCCTGCAATGGCTGAATGATGCCGTCGGCGATGACCCGCTGGCCTCGCTGCTCCGGGCCGAGGCGCATCGCCGCCAGGCCCTGAAGGCCGTGCACCGCGCCGGCGACTATGCCCGCAATGTGCGCGACAAGGAGCGCCTGCTGGCCTCGGCGGATCTCTCCGCCGGACTCGGCGAGGCCGACGCCCGCCTGCAGGCCTTCATGGACCGCCTCGATGCCGTGGCCGGTGTGCCGCTGGATCTGCTGTTGCCCGGGCCGGGAATCGCCAATGTGTTTCTCGTCGACAAGGCCCGCTCGCGCCTGTTTCTCTATGAACGCGACGATCAGGGCGAGTTCCGGCGCGTGGCCGATGAATATGTCGTGACCGGTTCGGCATCCGGCGACAAGACCAGCGAGGGCGATGGTCGTACGCCGAACGGGGTATATCGCTTTGTCGGCAGGTTGCAGGGGAGGGAGATCGAGGCCCGTTATGGCCCGGTGGCCTTCCCGATCGATTATCCCAATGCGCTGGACCGGCTGCACGGCAAGGATGGCCACGGCATCTGGATGCATGGCTATCCGGCCGATGTCAAACGCCGCCCGCCACAGGACACACGCGGCTGTTTCTCGCTGCCGAACCCGCGCCTGCTGGCAATGGCCGACCATGTGAAGCTGGGAAGGAGCTGGGTGATCGTCGGCGAGAATCTGCGCTTTGGCGAGGCGTCCGCCCGCGAGGCGCTGCGGCAGTCGGTCCGCGATGCGCTGGAGAGCTGGCGCAGGGACTGGATGTCGCTGGATACCGAGGCTTACCTTTCGCACTACCATCCGCGCTTCCGTTCCGGCAAGCGTGATCTGGCCGCGTGGAAGCGCTACAAGCGGCGCATCAATGCGGGGAAGAAGTTCATCGAGGTGAAATTCTCCAACCTCAGCCTGATTCACGATCCGAACCGCTGGCCCGAAGGCGAGGTGGTCGTGGCCGAATTCGATCAGGATTATCGTTCGAGCAACTATTCCGATCGCGGCCGCAAGCGCATGTATCTGGCCCGGGAGCATGCCGATGCGCCCTGGCGTATCCTGCTGGAGGAAAGCGTCAGGCCATGAGCAGGCGGCGGGAAGGGGCATCCGGCGGGCGCGAGCCCGCAACCAAGGTCCAGGATCTGTCGGAGCGCCGCTTCCAGCAGCTGGCCGAGGAAAACCGGGAGCTGCGTCAGTATGTGGCCGACGTCATGAAGCGGCTGCGGGCCAATGAGCGGCTGTTCTCGCATCTGTTCGAACTCGAATCCCAGGTGCTCAAGTCCACGGATCCGGAGGATCTGTGTTTTACGCTGCTGCGTGGTCTGCGAACGGGCTTTGACCTGGATTTCGTCCGCTTCTGGATCGACCGCTCGAGTTTCATGGGCGGGCGCAAGCTTGATGGCCTGTCCGAACGGGATCTGGTCTGGATCGAGAAGGGCGAGATTCAGCAGATGGGTCTGGCGAAGAAACGGGTGTGGCTGATGCAGCTATCAGCCGGGCGGGGCTTCGACTGGCTGGATGCGCAGGACGAGCATCTAGGATCGCTGGCGCTGCTGGTGCTCGGCGATCTGGAGCATCCGTTCGGGGTTCTCGGCCTGGGCTCGGTGGACCGGGATCGCTTTGCACCGGATCAGAGCACGGACTTCCTGCAGCATCTGGCGCAGGTGGTTGGTCTGACGCTGGAGCATGCGGTGACGCGCGAGCGTCTGGCGCGGCTGGCGATCACGGATTCGCTGACCGGTAGCCACAACCGCCGCTTCCTGCAGCCCCACAGCCATCAGCCGCTGTCGCAATGGTTCGGTCGCGATTGCGACGTGGCCTGCCTGTATGTCGATGTCGATGCGTTCAAGGGCATCAATGACCGTCTCGGCCATGCCGTGGGCGATGACGTGCTGGCCATGGTCTGTGACCAGATCCGTCATTTCGTGCGCGCCCAGGATCCGCTGATCCGCATGGGCGGCGACGAGTTCGTGGTGCTGCTTCCCGGATGTTCGGAGGCCAAGGCGAAGGAGATCGCCGGACGCATCGTGCAGGGCGTGGCGGCGGCGCCGATGCCTGGCGATGAAAAGCTCAGCATCAGCATGGGGGTGGCCTACTCTCCGGCCGAAGCGGACATGGCCGTCAAGGAGCTGATCGACCGGGCCGATCAGGCCATGTATGTCGCCAAGGCGCTGGGCGGCAACCGTTATGAAACGGCCCAGGAGCAGAGACCGGACTGATGGCGATGACGCTCGCGCAGGCCATCGATTCCTTTCTGCGGGAGCTGGCCGATGTGCGACTGGCCTCCGCTCATACCGTTGCAGCCTATCGTCGGGATCTGCTCGATTTCCTGCGATCCTCCGGCCTGGAAAACCTGGGCGACGTGCGTCGGCAGCATGTGCAGAACTGGCTGGTGAAGGGGCATGCCGAGGGGCTTGCGGCCAGCACGCTGGCGCGCAGGCTTTCGGCCCTTTCCAGCTTCTTCGACGCCGCCGTGCGAGCCGGCTGGTGCCGGAGCAATGTCGCCGCTGGCGTGCGGCCGCCGAAGCGTCCCCGCAGTCTGCCGCGCACGCTGCCGCCGGAGCAGACCCAGGCCTTGATGCAATCCGCCGGCGGAGCCTGCGAGGCGCGTGATCTGGCGCTGATTGCGGTGATGTACGGCTGTGGCCTGCGTGTTTCCGAGCTCGTGGGGCTGAATCTCGAGGATGTGGATCTTCAGGGGCGCGAGCTGCGGGTATTCGGCAAGGGGCGCAAGGAGCGCATCGTGCCGCTGCCCGAGGGTGCGGCCCGACTTCTGGCCGAGTATCTGGCGCTGAGAATCGCCGATGCCTCGCAGCGGGCGGTCTTCCTCAATCGCCGCGGCGGCAGGCTGACGACGCGAAGCGTGCAGCGCATCCTCAAGTCCCGCGCGAATCAGACGGGCGCGGATCTTTCGGTGACACCGCACCGTCTGCGCCATTCCTTTGCCACGCATCTGCTGGCCGGTGGCGTGGATCTGCGCGCGATTCAGGAACTGCTTGGCCATGCGTCGCTGGGCACGACGGAGCGCTATACGCATCTGGATATCGCGAGACTGACCGAGGTGTATGATGCGGCCCACCCCCGGGCGAACCGGCGCAAAGGGCGGACCTGAAGCCTTGGAGGGATTGAAAAAGCCCCGGTTTTGCGGCATGTTCTGTTGCGGTCGAGTCCTCGGCCGGGGGGAGGGCCCTTGCTGAACAGGATTGCGCAATTCATCGAGCGGCACCAGAAGTGGTTCGGATGGCCGCTGATCATCGCGATGTCGATCACCGCCTTCCTGATCGCGTTCATTCAGCCCGAATTCATGGAGCAGCTGGAGCTGAAGACGCTGGATCAGCGCTTCAAGGTGCGCGGGGCCATCGCGCCCGATGAGCGCGTCGTGATTCTGGCGGTGGATGACGACTCGCTGACGTCCATCGGTCGCTGGCCCTGGCCGCGCGATCGCATCAGCAGCCTGATCGAGCGGGTTCTCGGGGAATACGGCGCCAAGGCCATCGGCATGGACATCGTCTTTTCCGAGTCGCAGGCGAATCCGGTGGATGAGTCGCTCAGGCTTCTGCGCCAGTCCGGCCGGGCGCCCGAGGAGATCGCGGTCTGGCTGGAGGCGCACCATGAGCTGGGCAACCTCGATGCGTCCTTCGAGAAGGTGCTGAAGAAATACCATGACCGGATCGTGCTTGGCTATTTCTTCTATCCGCGCGGAACCGATGTGCCCCTGCAGGCGCGGGCGGATGTGAGGCAGGAATCGGAGCTGCTGCAGCCTTCGGCGATGACGGTGGAGCTGGGCGGCCGCCGCGTGGTCGGCGTGCCGCATATCGCCGCAGTCGAGGGCAACCTGCCGTCGCTGACGAAGGCCGTGGATGTGGCCGGCTTCTTCAATTTCTTTCCCGATGCCGACGGCACGGTCCGGCGCGTGCCGCTGCTGGCCGAGCTGGATGGCTTTGTCTATCCCAGCCTGGATCTTCAGACCCTGCGCATCGCGCTGGGCTGGCCCGAGCTGTCGGCCCGCATCGGCATGACCGGCGTGGAGGAACTGCGGCTGGGCCAGCACCTGATCCAGACCGATGCCCGCGGCAGCATGCTGCTCAACCATTACGGGCCGGGACGGACCTTCCGGCATGTTTCCGCAGCCGAGGTGCTGGCCGGGCGGGTGGACCCGCAGGTGTTCCGCGACAAGATCGTGCTGCTT
This sequence comes from uncultured Zetaproteobacteria bacterium, assembly GCA_964505995.1. Lineage (GTDB taxonomy): Bacteria > Pseudomonadota > Zetaproteobacteria > Mariprofundales > Mariprofundaceae > JAJRVH01. Next base: position 6,963 of record CAZDLB010000016.1, on the reverse strand, counting down.
GGCGTCACGGCCGTCGGGGTCTACGACTACCGCCCAAGCCCGTTCGATTCGGCCTTTCCCGGCGTCGAGGGGCATGCGGCGGCGATGTCCAACATCCTCAATGATCAGGCGATCTACCGGCCGCAGATGATGGGTGTCGTGGAGCTGTTCGCGGTGCTGCTGTTCAGCCTGCTCTGTGGACGTCTGGTGCTCGGGAGCGGCCCGGTGCTGCAGAGCATCAGCATCGCCGGCATTCCGCTTCTGCTGATCCTGGTCTCCTACGGGCTCTTTGCGGTCTATGGGGTCTGGCTGAAAATCACCTACCTGTTGCTGGGCGTGCTGCTGGCGGCGGTGCCGACCACGCTGCTGGAATACATCGTCGAGTCCCGGCGGCGGATGTTCATCCACGATGCCTTTTCCCATTACCTGGCGCCCAAGGTCGTCGAAAGCCTGGCCAGTCATCCCGAACAGCTGAAGCTGGGCGGCGAGGAGCGCTTTCTGACGGCCTTCTTCTCCGATATCGCCGGGTTTTCAAGCTTTTCCGAGAATCTGGAACCCGAGGCACTGGTGCACTTCCTGAATCTCTATCTGAGCGCGATGAGCGATATCATCCTCGAGCACGGCGGCACGATCGACAAATACGAGGGCGATGCGATCATCGCCTTCTTCGGCGCGCCGGTGGACATGCCGGATCATGCCACGCGCTGCGTGCTCGCGGCGCTGGATCAGCAGGCGAAGCTCAGCGAGATGCGCCCGAAATGGGCCGAGGAAGGCTATCCGGAGGTGCATGTGCGCATGGGTATCAACAGCGGCCCGATGGTCGTCGGCAACATGGGTACTGAGACAAGGATGAATTACACGATGATGGGCGATCATGTGAACCTGGCGTCTCGACTGGAGGGGGTGAACAAGGTCTATCGCACGCCGATCCTGATCAGCCGCGATACCTATGAGCTGGTGCGTGGGGATATCGCCGCGCGCTTCGTCGACCGGGTTCGCGTCGTGGGGCGGAAAACGCCGGTGGATATCTACCAGCCGATCTGTCGCCGGGGAGATGTTCGGCCGGAGCAGCTGGAGCGATTCCGGGCCTACGAGAAGGCCTGGAACATGATGCGTCGCCGCCATTTCGTCGAGGCCGAGAAGATTCTGACCGATCTGTGTCTGAGTCATGCCGATGCTCCGGCCGAGGTGCTGCTGGAGCGCGTGCGCGCCTTCAGGCAGCAGGAGCCGCCGTCGGACTGGGATGGCGTGTTCGATCTGCAGAGCAAATAGGCTTGCGCCATTGCCGTTGCGCGCGCTGGCCGTAGAGTAGCCGTATGTCCTATCTGGTTCTGGCCCGCCGCTGGCGTCCTCGCAGGTTTGCCGATCTTGTCGGTCAGGATGTCGTTGTGCGCACGCTGAAGAATGCGCTGGCGCGTGGACATCTGGCCCATGCCTATCTGCTGTGCGGCATCCGCGGGGTCGGCAAGACGACGATCGCGAGGCTGATGGCCATGGCGGTCAACTGCGAGGCGCCGGAGCAGGGCGAACCCTGCGGCGCGTGTGCGGCCTGCACGGGTATTGCCGATGGCTCCAATCTGGATGTGCAGGAGATGGATGCGGCCAGCCATACCGGCGTCGATGACATCCGGGAGATCCTCGATGGGGTGCGCTATCCGCCCAATACCCTGAGGTATAAGGTCTATATCATCGATGAGGCGCACATGCTGTCCAAGAGCGCCTTCAATGCACTGCTGAAAACGCTGGAGGAGCCACCGGAACGCGTGCTGTTCGTGCTGGCGACGACCGAATCCGAGAAGCTTCCGGTTACGGTGCGATCCCGCTGTCAGCGATTTGATCTGCGACGCCTTTCCCAGCAGGAGATCGCCGGATATCTCGGACATGTGTTCGCCGAGGAAGAAATCGAGGCTGAGTCGGCGGCCGTGGACGCCATCGCCCGCGCTGCCGACGGCAGTGTGCGCGACGCGCTGAGCCTGGCCGAACGGGTGCTGGCCTATCATCGGGAGAAGCTGACGCTGGAGGCCGTGCAGCAGGCGCTGGGCGTGGTCGGCGGCGAACTGATCCATCGACTGTCGGATCGCATCCTGGCCGGGGAGGCGAAAGCCGCGGTTGAGTCTCTGAGGGAGGGCATGGATGGCGGTCATGCCCCGCGTGGGCTGCTGCTGGAGCTTTCCCGGCGCTGGCATGCGATGGCCTGCCTGCTCGTGGATCCGGGCCTGCTCGATGATGCAATCGATGCCCTTGAGCGCGAGTGGCTGCACAAGGCCGTGGCCGCGATCGACTATCACCGGCTGGACCTTCTGTATCAGGTGCTGATCGCGGGGCTGCGGGATCTGTCGCTGTGTGACGAACGGCTGGCAGCGGAGATGCTGATCCTGCGTCTGGCCGGCCTGCATCAGCTGCGGCACGGGCAAAAGCGACCGGAGAAGGGCAGGGCATCGCGCCGGCAGGAAGCAGAAACGCAAGCATCCGCTGCGGAACACTCCCGTCCAGCCGGGAAGGAAGCGGAGGAGCCTGCTCTGTCCGAGTCTGCGGCATCGGACGAACGCAGGGATGCCGACCTGCCGCTGCATGCGGATGCGCCGGGCGCGGCCTTTGACAGCTGGCAGGCGGCCGTGGACGCGTTCGCCAAGGTCAGACCGGGTGTGGCCGCCATGCTCGACCATGTGGTATGCCACGAGTTTGGCGATAGGATTCGCCTCGGGCTGGACAAGCATCAGCAGCGGGCGATCGCTCCGGCGGATCGCATGGCCTTTTCCGAGTGGCTCGGACGCGAGATCCTCTGGGAATCGCGTCGGGATGGCCCCGGCGAGTCGCTGTCGCAGGAAAGGGCGAGGCAGGCCAGGGCCGAAGCGGCGAGGCTGCGACAGAACGCCGAGGCGGACCCGCATGTTCAGGCCCTGATGAAGGAGATGGATGCGCGGCTGATCCGGGTCAGTCCGCCCGGCGTCGAGCAACAGTCAGGAGAGAACGAGTGAATATTGCCAAGATGATGCAGCAGGCGAGGAAGATGCAGCAGAACCTCGAAAGGATGCAGCAGGAGCTGGCCGAGATGGAGGTCGTCGGTGAGTCCGGCGGTGGCATGGTGCGCGTGACGATGAAGGGCGATCGCTCGGTGAAGCAGATCGTCATCGATGACTCGCTCTGGGAGGAGCAGGACAAGGCGCTGATCGAGGACCTGGTGGCTGCGGCCGTCAATCATGCGCTGCACAAGCTTGAGGAGCTCAGCAAGGAGAAGCAGCAGAGCCTGATGGCGGGCATGCCACTGCCTCCAGGTTTCTCGCTTTGATCCATTTCCCCGGCATGCCGGCGGCTCTGGCGCGGGTGGTCGAGATGCTGGCCACACTCCCCGGCATTGGCCCGAAAACGGCGATGCGGCTTTCGCTGAACCTGCTTTCCCGCGATGCGGAGGATGCGCGGTCGCTGGCGGATGCGCTGGCCTGTCTGCACGACGAAGTGGGCTTCTGCGAGCGCTGCGGCTGTTTTGCCGAGCAGGGCCATTGTCAGTTCTGCGATCAGATCCGGCGGGAGCACGATGTGGTCTGCGTCGTCGAGCAGCCGGTGGATGTGCTGATGATGGAGCGAGGCCACACCTATCGCGGGGTGTATCATGTGCTGCATGGCCGGCTCAGTCCGGTGGACGGCATCGGTCCCGAATCGCTGAGGCTGTCCTCGCTCGATCGCCGGGTGGCTTCCGGGGACATCCGTGAGCTGATTCTGGCGACCAGCGCCACGGTGGATGGCGAAGCCACGGCGCATTTTCTGGCCCGGCGTTATCAGACCGCCGAGCTTACCATCTCCCGCATCTCCCGTGGCGTGCCGGAAGGTGGAGAGCTGGAATACCTGGACGAACATACGCTCTCGCGGGCGCTGGATCAGCGCGTGGCCTGGGAACGGCTTCAGGGCTGAACGGCTTGGAGGCCCTGCTGGAACGCTGGAGGATGCTTCGCAGTGAGCTGGATCGCGCCTCCGTCCGGCTGATTGCGGTCAGCAAGTATGCGCCCGATGAGGCTGTGGATGCGCTGATCCGGATGGGAGAAACCGAGTTTGGTGAATCCCGGCCACAGCAGCTGCGGGACCGGCAGAAGCAATGGCCGGATTGCCACTGGCACATGATCGGTCCGGTGCAGAAGAACAAGGCCAGGTACATCGCCCGTCATGCCGCGATCTGGCACAGCTGCGAGGATATCGAAACGGCCGGGGCTGTGGCCTCCCGGTTGCAGGGCCGGCGGCTGCCGGTGCTGATCCAGGTGAACCTTTCCGGTCTTGCGCATCAGCATGGCGTGAAGCCCGACGAGACGCCGGATCTGGCCGAGCGGCTTCGGGATATCGAGGGGCTGGAGCTGATCGGACTGATGGGCATGGCGCCCAAGGTGGCGGATGTCGGGGAGGCGGAGGTGGCCCGCGCCTTTGCCAGACTGCGCGGCTTGCGGGACCGGCTCTTCGGTGGGAGCCTCGGCGAACTGTGCATGGGCATGAGCCAGGATTACCGGCTGGCCATCGCGGAAGGCGCGACGATGGTGCGCCTGGGTTCAACCCTTTTCGGGAACTGGCAGCAACGCTAGAGGAATGAAGGAAGCAAGCATGCGGAATCTGCAGATCGCATTTATTGGTGGCGGCAACATGGCCGAAGCGCTGATCTCCGGCCTGATTCATGGCGGACATGCAGGCGAGCGCATTTGCGTCGCGGAGCCGAGGGAGGACAGGCGCAGAGTGCTGGAACAGAGCTATCGCGTCAGGGTCACGGACGCGAATGCCGAGGCGGCCCGGGATGCCGATGTTCTGGTTCTCGCGGTCAAGCCGCAGCAGATGCGCGAAGCCGTGCGCGGACTGATCCTGAAACCCGACGCGACGGTGCTGAGCATCGCGGCCGGCATCGATACTGAGGCCCTGAGCGAATGGCTGGGGGCGGACGCGAACCTCGTGCGCGTGATGCCCAATACCCCGGCCCTGGTCGGCGCCGGCATGTCGGTCATCTATGTCCGGGCCGGGGAAGAGATACACGCGCTGCGGGCGGAGTATCTGCTGAAGGCCTGTGGCGAGGTGGCCCGGGTCGAGCGCGAGGCGCAGATGCATGCGGTGACGGCCGTATCCGGCAGCGGACCGGCCTATTTCTTTCTGCTGGCCGAGATGGTGCAGGCAGCCGGCGTTTCCCTCGGCCTGCCCGAGGAACTGGCCAGGAAACTGGTCTCGCAGACGGCTCTGGGCGCGGGCCGCATGCTTTGCGAGAGCGGACGTTCGGCCACGGAACTTCGCCAGCAGGTGACCAGTCCCGGCGGCACGACACAGGCGGCGCTGGATACGATGTACGAGATGGGCCTGCCCGATGCCGTGCGTCAGGGGGTGGTGGCGGCGAGCAGGCGTTCGAAGGAGCTCGGCTGATGTTCATCCTTGCCTATTTTCTGCAGGCGCTGGCCGGTGTGCTGCATGTGCTTTTCGTGGCGGCGATGATCGTTGTCATTGCCCGCGCGGTGCTCTCCTGGGTCTCGCCCGATCCGTACAACCCCATCGTGCGCATCATCAATCAGCTCTCCGAGCCGATGCTCTATCCGGTCCGGCGGCGTGTGCCCTATCTCGGCGGCATCGATTTCTCCCCGATGATCGTGCTTCTGGCACTGATGTTTCTGGACAATTTCCTCGTACCCTCGCTGCAGACCCTGGCCCTGCGACTGCTGAGTGCCTGATATGGCCGAGCATCCCGTGGATGCGGCGATATCCGAAGGCAAGGGCGGAATCTATCTGAATGTGCACGCCCAGCCCGGGGCACGAAAGCCCCAGCTGCGCGGCATGCATGGCGACGCAGTCAAGATCGCCGTTGCCGAGGCGGCGCAGGATGGCAAGGCCAACCGGGCCATCCTCAGGGTCATCGCCCGGGGACTCGGGCTTGGTGGCGACGATGTCGTGCTGGCCAGCGGCGCGAGCTCACGCCGCAAGCGGGTGTTTCTCAAGGGCGATCCGGCGGCATTGAAGGCTAATCTGCGGCAATGGCTGGCGGAAGTGTAGTTTTCGTTTCGGAGGCTTCTATCCCAGGTTTTCGCGCAGGCGCTTGACCGTCATCTGTGAACGTTTGTTGATGTACTGCTCCAGCCGCGCAAAGATCCTGGGATCGTGCATCTTCAGCGTATCCATCGCCTTCTTGTCGAGCACCAGAAGATCCACATCGCTGGAGGCAATGGCCGAATAGGCCAGCTCCGTACCGTTCTTCTGCACGACCTCGCCGATGAGGTCGTTATCGCGGCGGATCTCAAGCAGCACCTCGGCCTTGGCCTTGTTCAGGAAGCGGACCTCGACCTCACCGGAAAGAATCAGGTACATGCCGGTCGGCGCCTCGCCCTGAGAGAAGATGCGATTGCCCCGTTCGATGAAACGCATGGGCAGGATTTTTGAAAGCTTTGTCGCCGTGGCCTCGGGCAGCCCCTGGAAAACCGGATGGCTGGAGAAGAAGGTGCTGATCATGCGCTGATTCATCATTTCCGTCATGCGCTGCCGGAAGGCGTTGTCGACCTCGAGAACCTGTTGCACCGCCGTCAGATCCACGCGGATGATGCGGCTGGGCTCGGCCGTGAACACCGAGGCATAGCGGGACTTGCGCCGCAGTACGCCGAACTCACCATAGACATCGCCGGCGCCAAGCGTGCGAAGAACCTTGAGCTTGCCCTCGGTTTTCTTCGCGATGATGATCTTGCCGGAATCGACGAAATACAGATCGTGCGGCGCATCGCCTTCGTGCAGCAGCTCGACATCCTTGGAGACATACATGACGTTGCTGGCCTCGTTGAGGATGCGCAGATGAACCGGCGAGATGCCTTCCAGCACCGCAAATCGCTTGCTGTCCAGCACCGGCGCCTTGCCGCTGGATGTCGGATGTACCCCGGAAAGATCGAGAAAGTCGTCGGCCATGCCTGTCCACCTTGGTCAAATCAATGCTGTGCGCACGATGCTCCTACCAAGCATAGTTAGCGCGCCGGATTCACGCAAGCGCTT
>CAZDLB010000015.1:0-22609 GCA_964505995.1 uncultured Zetaproteobacteria bacterium | reverse complement strand
GGGCAAAGAAGTTGATGCCGTAGGCGACCGAAAAGCCCACGAAGAAATAGGCCAGCGTCGAAAAACCGAAGTCACTGATCACGCGCACCAGCGCATTGACCTGGTTCTTCCGTCGCACTGTTCCGACCTCGAGAAACGCGAAGCCGGCGTGCATGGCCAGAACCATGGCTGCGCCCATGGTCAGAAAAAATACGTCCATACCTGCAGAGTTCATCTGTATATGCTCCTTCCTTGATTGATAGTAGTTTTATTCGTTTACAGCGCGTCGCGATCTTCTTCGCCGGTGCGAATGCGCACGACACGCTCGATCGGACTGACGAAGATCTTGCCATCGCCGACCTTACCGCTTCTGGCCGCTTGGACAATGGTGTTGACCGCCTCATCGACCTGTTCATCGGCCACGACGATGGCGACCTCGGTCTTGGGCAGGAAATCGACATTGTATTCCGCTCCACGGTAAAGCTCGGTGTGGCCCTTCTGCCGACCATGACCGCGGACCTCGGTGACGGTCAGGCCGGAGACGCCGATATCGCCCAGCGCATCCTTTACATCATCAAGCTTGTACGGCTTGATGACCGCTCGAATCATCTTCATATTGGTTGCTCCCAGTGAGTTGTTACCCCTTACAAGGCTTGCACATCCAAAGCAGAATACATGCCAGAAACGGCCAGTTTCCAAATGCATTAATTTTCAATAACTTAGGAAATGATCACAACAAGGCGCAGCCAGGGCATGCATGTTTTTTAGGCATGCACTGCTCATGATTTAATCGTTTTTGGACCTGCAATCAGCCCTTATCCGACTCTGAACCGCGCAGGTGCCGCTCAATTCCGGCCAGTATTCGCTGCTGCCGGGCCAGCATCCTCGAATGCATGAACGGCTGCAGGATCTGCACCTGTTTCTCGGTTCGCGACAGCATTCGCAGGCGATTTCGAAGTTCATCGGTTACAAAGCCGAAAGGCAACTTCATACGCTCAACCAGGCTGCCTACTCCCTTCATCGCCTCACTGCCGGCCTCCAGTGCGATGGCATCGAAGAGCCGCTCCAGTCCACAAGCCTCGTTCTCAATCTCCGCCAGCAAAACCGTCTGCGTGGCCGCCTTCAGGGCAATGCCAGCCTGCTGGCAGATCAGGCTATCCCATTCCTCAGCATCGATTTGTTGCCGATTCACGTCACTCATCAGCACAACCAACTGCTGATAGAGATCATGGATGGATGCATCGCCAAGCATCTGTTCATACAGGCTCGATGTCTTACCCATCAGGGCCATCAGGTTGCGCAGAGAATACAGGGTATGCTGCACCTCGGACCGCCCATGGAGCATCGCCGGTCCACAAGGACTGACCACGAACCACGCCTTGGCAAACGGGTCCATACTCGCCTGGCCGCAAAGATAGTATTGCCCATGCTGGATCCGCTGCCCCAGAAGCTCGCCGCCGATCATCTGGCGCATCTCCGGAATCTGCAGGGGCTGATCCCATACCATCACGGAATAGCTCAGCGAAGGCGAAAGAAGATCTTCCTCATCGTCCACTGCATTCATGCCCAGCCACGCCTGCTCCCAAGCAAGAACAGGCTCATCGCTACGAGGACGGAACCATAAGCCGAGAAAATAGAAATAACTGGAGGCCAATGAATCATCGGCCAGTGACAGAATGACCGTGGCCGGCTGCCCTCGATGACTGACATCAAAGGCCATAATATCGTCCTTCCAGTTGATCTCGGCATCCTCGACACCGAGCACGGAAAGCAGCGTTATGCAATGGCCGACAAACATTTCACGACTGACCTGTTCCTTAGGATAGGCCCAGACCCGGCCGGCCACTGGAAGCTCGTTGGGCTCGAGCATCCGGTCATTGAGTGAAAGTGCGTGCAAAAGTATGGATTCGCCCATGATTCCTCCTGTTGAATCCTTAATCAGAAAGGAAATCGGGGGTGAAATTCACCCCCAACCCCAAGCGTGCAATGGAATTTTGTTCACTGGGTAGATGGATGGCCCACTGCACACCAGCTTTCAGCCCGTCAGACGGGCAAACCTTGATCAGACGACGTGTTCACCGTGGCTCGCCAGATCCAGGCCTTCACGCTCTTCATCTTCATCAACACGCAATCCGACAACCACATCGATCACTTTAAGAATCACGAAGGTCGCAACAGCGTCATAAGCAATCGTGTACAGCACTGCCTTGGTCTGGGTGACAACCTGAGAACCAATGGTTGCGCCCTCGGCCAGGCCCGCACCACCAAAGGATGCCGAAACGAAAACACCCGTAAGGATGGCGCCGACAATGCCCCCGATACCATGCACGCCGAAAGCATCGAGCGAATCGTCGTAGCCCAGTGCACGCTTCAGGAACGACACCGAGAAGAAGCACAGCACGCCAGCTGCAGCACCAATGGCCAGAGCGCCGATCGGACCGACGAAACCGGATGCGGGCGTAATCGCCACAAGGCCGGCGACAGCGCCTGAGCATGCTCCCAGGAGACTGGCTTTCTTGAACACCAGATATTCAGCCACACACCATGCCAGTACAGCTGTCGCGGTTGCCACCTGCGTGACCAACAAAGCCATGCCTGCAGTACCGTCAGCCGCCAACTCGGAGCCAGCATTGAATCCGAACCAGCCGACCCACAGCAGACCCGTACCGATCAGTGTCAACGACAGGTTATGCGGCATGATAGCCTCTTTCGGGTAACCGATACGCTTGCCAAGCACCAATGCGCAGACCAGCCCCGCCACACCGGCATTGATATGTACCACCGTACCGCCGGCGAAATCGAGAACTCCGTCATCAGCGAACAGCCCCCCGCCCCAGACCCAGTGACAGATCGGCGCATAAACCGCCAGCACCCAGATGCCGGTAAACAGCATCACGGCCGAGAACTTCATGCGTTCGGCAAAAGCGCCGATGATCAGTACCGGGGTGATAATCGCAAAGGTCATCTGGAAGGTGGCGAACACCGTTTCCGGTATTGTTCCGGATAGAGTGTCATAGCCGACTCCGGCAAAGAATGCCTTGCTCAAGCCCCCGATGAAGCCACTACCCTCACTAAAGGCCAGCGAATAACCGCAAACAACCCATAGCACGCTCATCAGCGAGGCGATGGCGATGGCCTGCATGCACATGGAAAGCACATTCTTCTTGCGTACCATGCCTCCATAGAACAGCGCCAGGCCAGGCAATGTCATCAACAGCACCAGCGCCGTTGCGGTAATCATCCAGGCGGTATCGCCCGAGTTCAATGTATCTTCGGCAAATGCCATTCCGGGCACCAGCAAGGCAGCCGGAAGCATTGAAAAGATTTTTGTCATCATGTTTCTCATTTTTAATCTCCTTCCTAAAGCGCTTCCGCATCGGTTTCACCGGTGCGGATTCGGATTACTTTTTCAACAGGACTGATAAATATCTTACCATCACCAACCTTGCCGGACTTGGCAGCTCCAATGATAGCCTCAACAGCCGCTTCCACCTGGTCCTCGGAGACCACTACTGCGATCTCGGTTTTTGGAATAAAATCGATATTGTATTCGGCGCCACGATATAGCTCGGTGTGCCCTTTCTGGCGGCCGTGGCCACGCACCTCTGTCACCGTCAGACCGGACACGCCGACCTCGCCCAGTGCATCTTTTACATCATCGAGCTTGAACGGCTTGATGATGGCTCTGATTAATTTCATAATTGCCTCTCCTTGAGTTTATTTGCGTTAGTCTTGGGGAATTCAGGGGATGGTTGCAGCCATCCCCTTCTTCTTTCTGCTTAGTAGCTGAAGTTCACGGCAGCGATGAACTCGTTTTTCACATTGGTGCCATAGATGTAGCGGTTGCCGTCTGCCGACTTCTTGACAACCGGAATCGTCGCCGTCAGCGAAGGCGTCATCGTCACACCGGAAACATCCACATCCTTGCTCACACCAAGGGTGATCAGGCTCAGACCGTTCTTGTACTGATCCGCGACACGGTTGACGATGTCCTTCTTCCAGTTGACGTAGGACAGGGCTCCGGAAAGATCGAAACCGGCCAGGGAGCCACCGACACCGAGATCAATCCACAGATCGCCGGTCTTATAGAAGCCAGATTTGACACCCTTCACGGTGTAATAGGCAGTCAGGGATGGAGAAAGCGGGCCATCGAATGACAGGCCGGCATAAGCTTCGCCAAAATTGGAATGAGCGTCATACAAATAGGAGTAGTAGATACCGCCGACGGAATAGCTGAGGCCGGAATCGCCGATGTCACCGGAGTAATCTGCGGTAAAGTCGAACTCAACAACATCCTTGCCAGCGAATTGAGGCTCCGGTGAAGGATAGGAATTCGAGAACCATACCGAACCGGAGAATCCTCCGATGGATGCTCCGAGGTCTCCCTGAACGGCAGGGGCTCCCTTCTGCACAGCCCCTCGCCAGACATACTGGCTCGCCACACCGATATCGCCGCTAATGCTCAGATCTTCGGCCTGTGCATTAGCAGATCCAAAGCCGAGACTCAAAAGACCTGCCATCATTCCTACAAGATAAGATTTTTTCATTTTCATAGTGTTACTCCTTATTAATTTAGTTGGTCGCTTTGTCACCGTTATCAAACCCAACGGAGCTTCGCGGTCAATATGCCATCTTTAGAGCAGCCCTTGTGCCAAGATGCCAAAAATTTGAATATGCTTTATTTTCAATGACTTACAATTCACCATGCCAAAAGACCGTGTCTTATTGTGCATAATATTTATGCATCTATGCGCATTATTTATGCATATTCATGGAATGACCCTCCGATTTCCGAGTCACTGAAGCAGGGGCGCTTTCACCCACTTCCGCTTACAACAACTGCTAATCATTAGGGCACACACTGCTTATTATTTATTCATTTCGAACCAACCAATGATGCTAACTTATTGATTTATTTAGACTATTAGAATGGCATCGCTTATGCTGAATGATTGAGGGGACGCGTTTTATTTGCCCTCCTTCCTTGAATGAAACGCGGGGCTGGCCTGCTCCAAAACCCAGACCTCGACAGGGGCAGGCCAGTTTCCCCACCCATACCAATACGAAACCCTGGGTAAAAATTGGAGGCGATCATGCGAAACCTCGATCATGTGGAATTTGAGCATATTTGCGAGATGCTTTGCGATTTTGCTATTGCAAGAAATATGACCATGGAACAGCTGCGCATCCTCTGCCGGCATATGAAGGGGCCGCATCAGATTGACTCGGGAGAGAAAGTCCTTGAGCAGGAAAGCCGGGAAAAAAGTGACTTATTGATTATCCTTGAGGGGGAAATCGAAGTCATCCGGGATCTGCAACTCTCACGCCCTGCTTCCACTCCCATCGTCAAGCTGGGTGCCGGGAACATGCTTGGTATTCTCGGCTTTGTCGATGCCCGGCCCCATTCGGCCAATGCCTTTGCCACTTCGCCTGCTAAAACGCTGAGCCTGAGTCGCAAGGATTTTGCCCACCTCATGAGCAGACACTCCGAAACCGCCCACCAGTTACTGATGAATCTGGTCACTGAAGCGAGCGATATTGCTTATTCAATGCTGGACCGCTTCGCCGAGGCTCAGATGTATATGCAAGGCGCATACACAAAGTCCTCCGCCTCCACCCAGTTCGTTTCCTCCTGACGTAGCGATTTAATAGCGTGAAATCGCACTACATTTCATTAACGGATGATTTGATCTCCCGCCAACGCTAGTCTTCTCGAATATTGAATAAGTAAAGGCTGGTGTGATGCATATTGATTTTACCTTCGCCCCGTGGGGCATGATTTTTGCGGCTTTCATGTACATCGTCGGCAACGGTGTCTGGCAGAACGGCCTGGCCCGGCAGAGGATATGGCTGGGCTGGCTGCTGTGGGTGCTTTCCGCCGCGGCCATCCTGGTGCTGGGCGCCGCCATCGAGATCCGGCTCGGCGGCGGCGAGAGCATCGTCGACCAGCTGACGAGCGTGGATATCGAGAACCACTGGATCACGCTCACCCTCTATGCCCTGCTTTCGGTTCCGGCTGCCGCGAGCGTGCTGTTCCGGCAGGATCTGGCCTGGACGCGATTGGCGGTCTGTGCCACGGCGCTGCTGGTCTTCATCCCGCTGGGCAGCCAGATCAACGATCCGGATGATTCCCGGTTAGCCTTCAGCCTGGGCATCACGCTGGCCGTCGTCGGACTGATGTGGTTCTGGTCGCTGCTGTTCGATGTCGAGCCGGAACATCAGCGCAAGACCATACCGGTCGAGGAGGCAGACGCATGAAACACGCCGAGGCCCGGGCCAAAACCCTGATCGAGGCGCTGCCCTATCTGCAACGCTTCGCCGATCAGACCGTCGTCATCAAGTATGGTGGCCATGCAATGGTCGAGGAGGAACTGAAGGCCAGTTTCGCGATGGATGTCACGCTCCTGAAGCAGGTCGGCATCAACCCCGTCATCGTGCATGGCGGCGGTCCGCAGATCGGCGAGCACCTGAAGAAGATCGGCAAACAGGCCGAATTCATCGACGGCATGCGCGTCACCGACAGCGAGACGATGGATGTCGTCGAGATGGTACTGGCGGGGCTGGTGAACAAGGAGATCGTCGCCAATATCAACCGGGCTGGCGGCAAGGCTGTCGGACTGTCCGGCAAGGACGGCGGTTTGATCTGCGCGCGCAAGCTGAAGATCCAGCGCGACGCCCCGGAGCTGGACGTACCCGAGATCATCGACCTCGGCCATGTCGGCCGGGTTCACAGCGTGCATACCGACGTGTTGCAGATCCTGGAGAAGGATCGCTTCATTCCCGTCATCGCGCCGGTCGGCTACGACAAGGCCGAGGGCCAGAGCTACAATATCAATGCCGACCTCGTCGCCGGCGCGATTGCGCAGAAGCTGGGCGCGGCCAAGCTGATCCTGCTGACCGACGTGGCCGGCGTGCTTGATCGCAACAGGCAGCTGCTGTCCCGGCTGAGTGCCGAGGAAACACGCAGGCTGATCGAGGATGGCACGATTCAGGGAGGCATGATTCCGAAGGTGCAGTGCTGTCTGGATGCCGTCAATGCCGATGTCGGCCAGGCCCATATCATCGACGGTCGCGTGCCGCATGCGCTGCTGCTCGAGATCTTCACCGACACCGGCGTCGGCACGGTGTTTACGGCCGACTAGCCTTTCTCGCGTTCACGGCATTCGGGGCACAGCCCCTGCCAGATGCGCGCTTCATCCTCGATCTTCCAGCGCCTGAGCGTCAGCGGCACGAACTGTGCTGCGGCCGGCACGTCCTCGATGCGCTCACAGACGCGGCATACGGCATGGTGATGCGGCTCGACATGGCTGTCGAACCAGGTGCGCCCGCCGATGTTCAGCTCCCGCAGCAGGCCCGCACCGGCCAGGCGCTGCAAGGTCTGGTAGATCGTGTTCAGCGACAGCGACGGATACCGATCCCGCAGGCGCTCCCTGACCTGCTGCGGCGTCAGATGGATGCGCGCCGGCAGCAGCAGGGATGCCACGGCCAGCCGCTGCGGCGTGGCCTTCATGCCGTGGGAACGAAGAATGCCTGCAAGCTCCTGCATGGCGGCAGTATAGCACACAACTCATGTAAACCGGAAGCATTGACAGTTAGGAATGATTCCTTATTATTGGTTTCATCTCATGACAGGAGGAAACCATGATCCGAAAACTGACCCTGCTGCTGGCCATGCTGTCGATGGCAGCCATGCCGGCAATCGCGGCCAGGCCGAACCTGCCCGAAGGCATGGGGCCACTGCCCACACAGGTGCCCGAGCCTGCCGATAACCCCACTACCCCGGCCAAGGTCGAGCTGGGCAAGAAGCTGTATTTCGAGCCAGCCCTGTCCAAGAGCGGGCATTTCTCCTGCAATTCCTGTCACAACCTCGCGACCTGGGGTGTGGACAACCAGAGGTTCTCCATCGGGCACAAGTGGAAGCGCGGTGGCCGCAATGCGCCGACGGTGCTGAATGCCGCCTTCTGGTCCAAACAGTTCTGGGACGGCCGCGCGCCTCTGCTCGAGGATCAGGCCAAGGGGCCGCCGCTGAATCCGGTGGAGATGGCCATCGACAGCGAGGAGGATGCCGTCTCGCGGCTGAAACAGGCCGGCTATGAACCGTTGTTCGAGAAGGTGTTCGGCAAGAACTCGCTGAACTTCGACAACATGGCCAAGGCCATCGCGGCCTTCGAGCGCACGCTGATCACGCCGAACGCACCGTTCGACCGCTTCGCGCGCGGCGAAGGCGACATCCCGGAAGCTGCCAAGCGCGGCATGCGCAAAGTGGCCGAGATCGGCTGCACGTCGTGCCATGCCGGACCCCTGTTCACCAGCAACGATTTCGTCCGCTTCGATTACGGCAAGGATCACGGTCTGAAATCGGTCACCGGCAAGGACGATGACGAGCATGTCTTCCGTGTGCAGTCCTGGCGCAATGTCGCGATGACCGCGCCGTATTTCCATGACGGCTCGGCTGCGACGCTGGAGGAAGCCGTGGACACGATGGCCCGCGTGCAGCTGGGCATGAAGCTCGGCAAGCAGGACATCGCCGATATCGTCGCCTTCCTCGAAACCCTGACCGGGGAAATGCCGCAGATCACGCTGCCGGTGCTGCCGCGGCCGGCCGGCCATGCCCTTCCTTGGAAGGAGTAGCTTCGCAAGTGAGACAAAGAGCCCGCTTCGGCGGGCTCTTTTCATTGCGGGCTACAGGGCTCTTGCAAGCTGGATGCCGAACCAGGTCAGCGTCAGGCAGAGCATCACCTGCCCCAGCACATTGCCCAGCGCCAGTCCGAATGCCCCTTCCTGAAGCAGCCGCACCGATTCCAGCGAATAGGTCGAGAAGGTCGTAAAGGCGCCGAGAAAACCGACCGTGATGGCCAGGCGCGCCAGCTCCCCGGCCGTGGAACGCTCGATCAGCCAGACGAACAGGAAGCCCAGCAGCAGGCTTCCCAGGGCATTGACCGCAAATGTTCCCCACGGAAACGCGCTACCGGCAAGCCGCTGAACGCCGGAAGCCATCAGCCAGCGCAGCACTGCCCCGATCGCGCCGCCGGCCGCCACGGCCAGGATCTGGCGCATCATGTCTCCTCCTCTTTGCCCATCCGCTCGCGGCGTTTGCGCGCCAGCCATTCCAGCCTTTCCTGAAGCGTCTTCTCAAAGCCGCGAGGGGCAGGCCGGTAGAGCCTGTCAGCGGTCAGGCCATCGGGAAAATGCGCCTGCGCCACGACAGCGTCGGCATCATCGTGTGCATAGCGATAGCCCTTTCCGTGGCCCAGCTCCTTCATCAGCTTCGTCGGCGCATTGCGCAGATGCATCGGCACCTCCGCATCCTGGCTTTCGCGCGCCAGCCGACGCGCCGCCTTTTCGGCCATGTAGACCGCATTGCTCTTCGGCGCCAGCGCCAGATAGATCGCCGTCTCGAACATCGCCTGCTCCCCCTCCGGCGAGCCGAGTATCTCATACATCCGGTGCGCATCGATGGCCAGCGACAGCGCGCGCGGGTCGGCCAGTCCGATATCCTCGCTCGCCATGCGGATCATACGCCGCAGGATATACAGCGGCTCCTCGCCGGCCTCGAGCATGCGCGCCAGCCAGTAGATGGCCGCATCGGCATCGGAGTCGCGCACGCACTTGTGCAGCGCCGAGATCAGATCGTAATGGGCATCGCCGTCGCGATCGTAGCGCGCCGCCCGACGCATCAGCTGCGCCTGGGCCTGTGGCAGGCGCCATACCCTGCCGCGATCGGCCTCGGCCAGGGATTCGAGCGCATTGAGTGCATAGCGCGCATCGCCGTCGGCCGAATGCGCCAGAAAATCGAGCGTTTCATCATCCAGCCCGAAATCCGGCGCCTGCTGCCGCAGATGCTCGACCCCGCGCCGGAGAATGCTTCGCACCGCGTCGGCATCGAGCGGCCTGAGCACGATGACCCGGCAACGCGACAGCAGCGCATTGTTCAGCGAAAAGGATGGGTTCTCGGTCGTCGCGCCCAGAAGAACCAGCGTCCCGTCCTCGACATAGGGCAGCAGCACGTCCTGCTGCGCCTTGTTGAAGCGATGGATCTCATCGAGAAACAGGATCCAGGTGCGTCCCTCGTCCCGGGCCCGCTGCACGACGGCCTGAACCTCGGCCTTGCCGGCGGCCACGGCGGAAAGCTGGGCGAATGGCAGGCCGGCGGCATCGGCCATCATCGTCGCCAGCGTCGTCTTGCCCACGCCCGGCGGCCCCCAGAAGATGCAGGAGATCGCCCTTCCCTCGGCCAGCATGCGCGAAAACCAGGAATCGGGATTCGTCAGCTCCGGCTGACCGGCCACGTCAGCCAGCGATGTCGGACGGATGCGATAGGCAAGCGGCACGCTCACATCCGTCGCCCGGCCCTCCTCCTGTTCAAAGAACGAGGGCTGCCGGTTCATGGTCGTTTCCTTCAGTCAAACCGCTTCGAAACCGAGATCACGATCGCCTGACGGCGGTCGCGATAGGTTCCGGCATAGGTTCCGGTCGCCGTTTTCTTCGGATGGAAGGTATAGCTGTAGGACAGATCCAGATGCATGCCGGAAAGCGCACCGCCGGCGCCAATGCTGATCTGATGACCGTCCTGATCGGCGATGATCGGATTGAAGCCCTCGGCCCTGTTCGCCCCCTGTTCATAGGCATAGCCCAGGCGGAACTGCGTGGCCTCCCGCCAGGTCCAGGTCAGGCCGAGCGCGAATTTCAACGTGTCGCGCAGATTCAGAGGATTCGACTGCGTGACCACACCGGCCGTCGTGACATTCATGTCCTTGAGCACCGACCAGCGGGTCCAGGACAGGTCGCCCTCCAGCCGCCAGACATCGGCGAAATCATGGGCCAGCCCCAGCGTCACTCGATCCGGCAGCTTCATGCTGAGCTGATCATTCCGGCTTCCGTCCGCCTTCACCCGGGCGCCACTGCGCAGCATCGCGCCGACCGACCAGGCCGGCCGCGGCTTCCACATCAAGGCCAGATGGCCGCCGATACCCGCATAGTCCTTGCCCTTGAAGCTCGCCGCCCCCCGGCTCATCGAGATGCGGCTGATATACCAGTCCAGCCCTCCGGAGATGGCCAGCGAGCTGTTCAGGGCATAGACCGCATCGAAGCTGGCATGATCCACGGTAAGCTTCGTATCGCCCGCTCCGAAGACATTGCCCCAGGCGTTGTTGGCCTGGTACAGCGGTGAAAACCCGAAGCCCGCACCCAGTCGCCCGTCGTGCGGCATCCAGCCCAGATAGAGATGCCCGATCGTGTCCTCGACCCCGCCATTCGGCGCCACGCCCGCCGGCAGATGCACCGAGGAATTGCGGTAGTCAAGCAGCACGCCGACGGTGGCCGAAACGCCATCCTGCCAGGCCAGCCCGGCCGGATTGTAGGCGACCGCCGAGGCATCGCTGGCCGTGGCCACAAAGGCATTGGCCACACCGGCGGCAGAGGCCGACTGGCTGGACTGATCGAAGCCGGCGGCCAGAACCCGGTCGACCGGGGACAGACAGAGACCAATCATGAGAAGTATGCGAATCCGATGCTTCATGGCTCATCCTGAGGGTGATCTGTGGCCGGGCGCAGGTCGACGACATCAACCCCTTCCGGCGGCGTGAAACTAAAGAGATTGCGGCTCGGCGCAAGCCGGGTGCAGTCCAGCAGATGCATGCGGTTGATGTTTCCCAGCACGTCCTTGCGCTCGACCAGACGCAGATTCCGCTGCCCGTCGAACTCCAGCCATACCGGCGGAGCATCCGACCATTGCACCTGATAACGCCGATGGCCATCGCTTTTGCCGGATTGCAGCAGCTTCACGTCTTCAGGCCGAAGGCGCCCGTTAAGAAGCCGCATGACGACCGGATCAACCGCATCCAGCCCCGAAAGCTTCTCCGCCTGCATCAGATCCGGCTCGTAATGCCAGATCAGCCGGCCATCACCGACATAGAGCTGCTCATAGGGCTGATGATACTGCCAGCGGAACATGCCGGGGCGGCGCACGGCAAGCTCGCCGGAGAAGCTCTGATGGCTGCCATCGGCATAGACCAGCTGCTGCTCGAAGCGGCACTGAAAGCCGTTCATCTCGGCCAGCCGCTTCAGACTTGCGTCAAGCTCGGCCTCTCCGGCTGCAGCAATCTGCGCCAGGCCCAGGGCCAGCGCCAGCATCATCCACCGCATCATTCGACCACGCCGCCGCCGGCCGACTCGGAGCGGGCCAGCACCTTGCGCGAGCCGCCCGGCCCCGGCGGGGTCACAAGCCCCTCGCGCTCCATCTGCTCGACGATGCGACTGGCGCGGTTGTAGCCGATGCGCAGATATCGCTGCACCATCGACACCGAACAGCTGCCCTTTTCGACGACCAGCGCCACGGCTTCGTCGTATTTCTCGTCATGCTCATCCCCGGCCGCTCCCGAGGCCGCCTCCTCGGTGCTCGGCGCCTCGAACACCTCCTCGCGGTAATCCGGTTCGCCCTGGGCCTTCAGATGCTCGACCAAGCTGATGACCTCGCCGTCGGAGACGAAGGCGCCATGCACCCGCCTGAGATCCCGGCCGCCGGACAGGAACAGGCTGTCGCCGGCGCCAAGCAGCTGCTCGGCACCCATCTGATCGAGGATCGTGCGCGAATCGATCTTCGACGATACCTGGAAGGAGATTCGGCTCGGAAGGTTGGCCTTGATCAGACCGGTAATCACATCCACGCTCGGTCGCTGCGTGGCCAGGATCAGATGCAGACCGGCTGCCCTCGCCTTCTGCGCGATGCGACAGATCGCCTGCTCGACCTCCTTGCCGGCCACCATCATCAGATCGGCCAGCTCGTCGATGACGATGACGATATATGGCAGGCGCTCGGCGTCGGACTTCCCGGCCACGGCCTTGTTGTAGCCGTCGATGTTGCGCACCTTCGCCTCGCTCATCAGCTGATAGCGCCGCTCCATCTCGTACACGGCCCATGCCAGCGCCTTGGCCGCCTTGTGCGGATTGGTCACCACCGGCACGAGAAGATGCGGAATGTCATCGTAGACCGACAGCTCCAGCATCTTCGGATCCACGAGGATCAGCCGCAGCTCCTCGGGCGTGCGCGTCATCAGCATGGAGCAGATCATCGCATTGACCGATACCGACTTGCCCGAACCGGTCGTGCCGGCCACCAGAAGGTGCGGCATCCTGGCCAGATCCGTGACCACCGGGTGGCCGGCGATATCCACGCCCAGCGCCAGCGGCAGAATCTTGCGCCGGTCCGCGAATTCCTTGCTCGCCAGCACCTGGTGCAGCAGCACATTCTCGCGCGTTTCATTCGGCAGCTCGATACCGATCGCATTCTTGCCGGGGATGTTGCCGGCCACGCGCACGCTGATGGCCGCCATCGCGCGGGCGAGATCATCCTGCAGCGCGATGATGCGGGAAACCTTCGTGCCCGGTGCCGGCTCGAACTCGAACTGGGTGACGACCGGGCCGGGCTGAACGGCGACGACCTGGCCCTCGATGCGGTAGTCCAGCAGCTTCTTCTCCAGCATGCGGGCCATGGCCTGCAGCGATTCCGGGCTGTGCTGGCGCGCGCCCGCCTTCGGCTTGTTGAAGATGCTCAGGCTCGGAAGCTTGAAGCGCGACGAGGAGCGGGGCTCCTTGAAGTTGAGTTCCGTCTGCTGCTCCTGCTTCGCCCGCCTGGAAATCACGACCTTCGCCGGTTCGGCCACCTCGGGCTCGGACTCGGCGATATGCTCGGGCCTGGATTGCCGCTGGATCTGCCGCTGCTCGCGCGCCTCAAGGCGCTGCCTGCGGCTGGAAGCCTTCTCTCGCAGGCGCCCCATCAGCGCCGCCAGCATGCGATAGAAACGCATCAGAAGCGCCAGGATGCGGCGCAACAGCGCCAGCAGGGAGAGATGCGAGGCCGTCACGAGGCTGCTGACGGCCAGCGTGATCAGCAGGATATCGCGGCCGACGGCATGCAGGGCCTCCGTCAGCGGCCGGGCCAGCAGCGCCCCGAGCGCGCCCCCGGCCCCGGCCATGTGCGACAGCTGCAGTGGATCCAGGCCATCGTCCAGATGGGCATGCAGAAGGGCCGCCAGCGCCAGCACCAGCGGCAGCCAGAACAGCGAGGTCCAGCTGCCGAGAAACGGCCGCCAGCCCAGCGCGACGCGAACGATTAGCGCCGCCATCAGCGCCACCCAGGCCCAGCTGGCATAGCCGAACAGCTGGTAGAGAAAATCCGCAAGATAGGCGCCGACGATGCCGACCATGTTCCGGGCTTCGGCATCGGTCTGGTGATTCAGCGACGGATCGGCCGGGGAATAGCTGTAAAGCGACAGGGCAACCACGACCATCACGCCGGCCAGGACCAGCGCCACGGATTCGCGTGCAAGCGCCCGCATCTCCATGACTAGATCGCCACCACCACCGGCAGAACCATCGGCCGGCGACCGATATTGCGCTTGCACCAGCGACGCAGCATCAGGCGAACCTCCTCCTTCAGCGCATCGGTATCGGCGAGCAGCTCCCGATCCATCTCTTCCAGCTGTCGGTGCAGATCCTCGGCCGCGGCCGCCAGCACCTCGTCGCTGACATCCTCGTGCAGCACGCCGCGGGCATGCAGCTCCGGTGGAGCCAGCAGCCGTCCCTCGTGCGGGGTGAGCAGGATCGTGGCCGAGATCATGCCGTCCTCGGCCAGGATGCGCCGATCGCGCAGGACCAGGTCATCGATCTCGTCCCGGCTCTCGCCGTCAACAAAGACCGCGCCGGCATGGAAGTCCGCGCCGCGGCGGATACCGTCCGCATCAATCTCCACGCTCTGGCCGTTCTCGGCGATGATCGTACGCTCAAACGGCACACCGGTGGCAATGGCCAGCTCGCGATGCTCGACGAGATTGCGATATTCCCCATGGACCGGATAGAAATGCCTTGGCCTTGTAAGCTGCATCATCATCTTCAGCTCATGGGCATGCGCATGCCCCGATACATGCAGCGGCGCCTGACGGGCATGGATCACGCGCGCGCCACGGCGATAGATATGATTGTAGAGCCCGGCGATGATGCGCTCATTGCCGGGAATGTTGCTGGAGGAAAAGATGACGGTGTCGCCGGGCCCCAGCTTGATGCCGCTGAAATGCCCCTGGGCCAGCCGGGCCAGCGCCGCGCGCGATTCGCCCTGGGAGCCGGTGGCGATGATCAAAAGCTCGTGATCGGCAATGCCCTGCGTCTGCTTGATGTCCACCATCGTGCCGGCCGGCACCCGCAGGCGCCCGAGCTCGCCCGTGATCTTCATGTTTCGCTCCAGGCTGCGGCCGGCCACCGACACCCGTCGGCCGCAGGCCACGGCCGCATCGACGATCTGCTGGATGCGGAACATGTTCGAGGCGAAGGTCGTCACGACAACCTTGCCCGTGCATTGCGAGATCGCCTGCTTCAGCGCCGGGCCGACGATGCGCTCGGAGGGACCGGAACCCGGATGCGTCGCATTCGTCGAATCCGAGGCCAGCAGCACGACCCCCTGGTCACCCAGTTGCGAGAAGCGATGCAGGGCCGTGGCCCGGCCATCGATCGGGGCCGGATCGAACTTGAAGTCGCCGGTATGCACGATGATGCCCAGCGGCGTGTGAATCGCCAGCGATACGGCATCCATGATCGAATGCGTCACCGGCACACCCTCGACCCGGAACGGCCCGACCTCCACCTGGCTTCCATCATCGGGAAGCGGATGCAGCTCCGCCCTGTAGCCGCTTTCGGAAAGCTTGCCACGGACCAGCGCCAGCGTCACATCGGTGCCGTAGACGGGAAGGTTCAGCTGCGGCAGCAGATAGGGAAGCCCGCCGATATGATCCTCGTGTCCATGGGTCAGCAGCACGGCATGCAGCTTCAGCCCCAGTTCATCGAGTGCCGAGATATCCGGCACGACGACGTCCACGCCATGCTGCCCAGGCTCCGGAAAGCCCATGCCGCAATCGACGATGACCGCATCATCGTCGACGGCATAGACCATCATGTTCTTGCCGAACTCGCCGACGCCACCGAACGGAAAGCAGCGCAGCACCGGCTGCGCCTTGCCGCGTCGGGCCATCAGGCCGCGCCCCGGCTGCCGGGCTTGACCGGCGGGAGCACCCCCTCGCGGCAGAGCGGACATTCCTCCGGCGCATAGGTTTCGACCTCGAGCTGGAGCGCCGTCTCATGCGGCACGTCGAAGCGGTCCTCGGCCTGCGGCGCCCGGTCGACAACGGCCAGCACCTTGACCGGCTGTCCGCCATGCCGGCGAACCACGTCCATGCACTCGCGCACCGAACCACCGGTCGTGATCACATCCTCAACGACGAGAAGCCGGGCACCCTCGGGGATCGAAAAACCGCGCCGAAGCTGCATGACCCCGTCCTTGCGCTCGGTGAAGATGAACGGCCGGTGCAGCAGCCGCGCCACCTCCTGGCCGATCACCAGGCCACCGATGGCCGGCGAAACCACCATGTCGATGTCGCTGGCATCCACCCGGGAAATCAGCTCCCGGGCGAGCTGCGTCGCATGGTCGATATTCATCAGCACCAGCGCCGATTGCAGATAACGTCCCGAATGGCGGCCGCTGGAGAGAATGAAATGCCCGTTGAGCAGCGCGCCGGCATCCTCGTACATGGCCAGAATCTCTTGTTCGTTCATGGCATCGAATCCTTTTTTCGGTCTGGCCTGCCACAACTCCGAGTGGCAACCGGCCAGCCGCTGAAAAATTTGGCGGAGTGTAGCATCTTCGCCCGCCGTGCAGAACCTTGCACCCGACATTCGCACTGCTGCTATACTTGATGCCATGATGACACTGAGCGATATCCGCGCCATCCTGCTGGATCTGGATGGCGTGCTCTACATCGGTGATACGATGGTCGACGGGGCCGATCGCGCCATTGCCTTCCTGCGCTCGCAAGGCTACCGGCTGGCCGGACTGACGAACACGACGACCCGGTCGCGGCGCATGCTGGCCGAAAAGCTCGCCGCCCTTGGCCTGAATCTCCAGCAATCCGAGCTCTACACCCCGGCGGCGCTGGCCCGGGCGGCCATCGGGACGCGCAAGGCCCGACTGTATATCCGCGATGCGCTGCGCGAGGATTTTCCGGGCATCGAGGAATGCCAGGAAAACCCACAGGTGATCGTGATGGGGGACATCGGCGGAGAAGGCTATGCGCCGGACACGCTGAGGCAGATCTTTCTCGATGTCATGGATGGCGCCGAGCTTCTGGCGCTGCACAAGAACCGCTTCTGGCAGAAACCGGATGGTCTGCACCTGGATCTCGGCGCCTTCGTCGCTGCGATCGAATATGCCACCGGCATCCAGGCGACGGTTCTCGGCAAGCCCTCGGCGGATTTCTTCCATGGGGTCTGCCGGGCGCTGGATGTAAAGCCGCAGCAGGCGCTGATGATCGGCGATGATGTCGAATCCGATGTCGCAGGCGCACTGCATGCCGGCCTGCATGCGGCGCTGGTGCATACCGGCAAGTATCGAAAATCCTTTGTCCGCGATTTTCTGAAACACGCGGACGTCCGGCCGGATCTCGAGCTTGCCTCGATCGCCGAGCTGCCCGGGCATCTGAAGGGCTGAACTTTCGCCCTCAGCGCCCTATTTCAGCGTTCGCCCCGTTTCGGCCGCCAGCAGCAGCATCTCCACGGCCTCGCGGACCGTCGCCGACTGCACCTCGGAGCGCTCGCCGTGAAAATGAAAGCAGTGGCTGACCACATCCCGATCCGGCCACGCCAGGGCCATCCAGACGGTACCGACCGGTTTCTCCGGGGTTCCGCCGCCGGGCCCGGCTATGCCACTGACCGCAATGCAGGCGGCCCGCTCGGCCCTGCCACCGGCGGCCATCGCCTCGACCACCTCGCGACTGACCGCGCCATGTTTCTCGATCAGCAGCGGATCAACCCCCAACTCCTCGACCTTGGCCCGGTTGCTGTAAACCACCCAGCCGCGATCGAGCACGTCCGAGGCCCCGGCCACCGACGCAATGGCCGCAGCGATCCCCCCGGCCGTGCAGGATTCGGCCGTGCGCAGCCATATCCCGAGGCGGCGGCACTGCGCAAGCAGCGTTCGCACGCGGTGCTCAAGCCGGCCGGACTCAGCCATGACCCATCCCCGCAAGCAGCAGCCCGGCCACAACCATGCCCGCCCCCATCAGACCGGCCACGAGGTCATCGGCCATGATCGACCACCAGCCGGGTCCCAGATGCTCGACATGGCGGATCGGGAAGGGCTTGAGGATGTCGAACAGCCGGAAGGCCGCAAACGCCAGCGCCAGATTCAGAAGACTCAGAGCGAAGACATGGCCGATCAGCGCCAGACAGAGCCATTGCCCCGCCCATTCGTCGATCACGATCCAGCCGGGATCCTGATCGGCCAGCTCCGGAAGCACGATGGCGCAGGCCACACAGCCCGCAGCCAGCAGCAGCAGTGTCGCGACCATCAGCCCGCCCGGACCGGCGTACATCAGCAACATGGCTGCAAACGGCAGGGATGCCAGGCTGCCCCAGGTTCCCGGCGCCCCGGGAAGCCAGCCGCTGCCGAAGCCCGCGGCAAGCAGCCGGGCCGGCGCGATCCAGGGACGGGGCATCCGCGATTCAGGCGAAATGGTCATACCCCCCGCCGCCGAGCTGCTCCAGCGCCACGGGCCGGTCCCCTTCCCGAAGACTGACGCCGCGACCCTCGCTGCAGCGACCGATGCACACGGCAAACCCCTCCAGAAAACGCATATCGGCCGGCGCGGTGAACAGCAGCGCATAATCCTCGCCGCCGCAAGCCGCCGCGTTCAGCGCCAGCTCATGGCCGGCCTTGCGCGTCAGGATATCCCACCCCGGAAGCCGGGCCAGGTCGATCTCGATGGCCACGCGCGAATCGTCGGCCAGATGCGATGCATCCTGCAACAGCCCGTCGCTGACATCGATGCAGCAGCGCACGCCGAGCTCGCGCAATCGCTGGCCGGCCTCAAGCTTGGGTTTGATCTCATCGAGATAGTGCACGAAATAGCCGTTTTTTCTGCCTCCCAGCCACTGCCTGAGACCCAGCGCATGGAATCCCACCTTGCCGACCAGCCAGACGGCATCCCCAGGTTCCGCGCCGGAGCGCCGCATCGCCGTACCTTCCGGAAGCTGGCCGGCCACGGTGACCGACAGGCCCTGGAAGGGTGACCGGCAGGTATCGCCGCCGGCCAGTTCGACATCGTAGCGCGCCAGCGCCCGGCACGCCCCCTCCCCCATGGCGCCGACGCTCATGGCATCCCGTGCCATGACATTCAGCCAGGCATACAGCGGGGCGGCGCCCATCGCCGCCAGGTCGGAAAGGGCCGCGCAGACGGCGCGATCGGCCGCCCGATCCAGCGGCAGATCATTCGGCCAGTGCACGCTCTCGATGCTGCTATCGGTGCTCACGACGAGTTCCATGCCCGGCTTCAGCGCATGCACCGAGGCATCATCGCCAAGGCCCAGCCGGGTTTCCGGCTTCATCGAACCACCCTGGCCGGCAAAGCAGGCATCGATCAGCTTGAACTCGCCATCTCCCATCGCCTGCATTGTGAGCTAGAATGGGGAAAAGCACCAGTGTCGGAGGTTTTCTCATGAGCATGCAGGCCATTCGCGGCGATATCACGACCCTGAAGGTCGATGCCATCGTCAATGCCGCCAATCCATCGCTGCTGGGCGGTGGCGGCGTGGACGGAGCCATTCATCGCGCCGCAGGGCCCGGGCTGCTCGAGGAATGCCGCAGTCTCGGTGGCTGTCCGACCGGCGAGGCGCGCATCACGGGCGCCTATCGCCTGCCCTGCCGCCATGTCATCCATACCGTCGGCCCGGTCTGGCGCGGCGGCCAACATGGGGAGCCCGAACTGCTGGCGCGCTGCTATCGCAACTGCCTGAAACTGGCGCGCGAGCATGCGATTGACTCCATCGCCTTTCCCGCCATCTCCACCGGCGTCTACGGCTATCCGCCGGAGAAGGCCGCGTTGATTGCCGTCGAGAGCTGCCGCGACGAACTTTCCCGCCATGGAAAGCCCGGCGACATCCTCTTCGTCTGCTTCGATGCGGCCACGCTGGCGATCTACGAAAGGCTTCTTAGCCGGAATGATGCGGCCTGAACGGTCCGGCTTGTTTCGCGCCAGCTCTGCCCCTAGGTTGCGCCGGTGACAGAAACAGGCGATTCCATGCATGATGAGGCCCGGACCGGGCTCGTCCCCTACCGCGGCGGCGGTGCGCTCACTCCCCTTGATCTTTGGTATCGCGAACTGCGCCGCATCCCGAGACTCACGCGGGAAGAGGAAATCGAGCTGACGCGCCGATGGGTTGAACAGAAGGACCTTCAGGCCGCTCAGCGCCTGGTGCTGGGCAATCTGCATGCCGTGGCGGCCATCGCCCGGGAATACCGCCATTTCGGGCTGCCGGAGCTGGATCTGATCCAGGAGGGCACGATCGGCCTGATGAAGGCCATTCAGCGCTTCGACCCCGATCGCGGCTTCCGTCTGATGACCTATGCATCCTGGTGGATACGGGCCGAGATCCACGATTTCATTCTGCGCTCCTGGAGCATCGTCAAGATGGGCACGAACAAGCTGCAGCGCCGCGTGTTTGCCGGCCTGCGCAAGGCCCGGCATGCGATCGCCGCCATCGAAGGGCGACTGGATGACGAGCTGGCCAGCGAGTACGGCATCTCCGATCGGGAATATCAGAGCCTGGCCAATGCCTTCCTGCAGCGGGACGTATCGCTGGACAAGGAAAACGAGGAAGGCACAAGCCTCGTCGTGGCCCTGCCTTCGCCGGAACAGCCGCCCGAGGAACAGGTTGCCGAGGCGGAATGGGAGCAATACCAAAGGGATCAGCTCGAATCGGCGCTGCAGGCGCTGCCCGAGCGCGACCGCATGATCATCCGGCGGCGTCATCTTCTCGAGGAGCCCGACACGCTCAAGGATCTGGCCGAAGAGCTCGGGGTTTCCATCGAACGCGTGCGCCAGCTCGAAGCCCGCGCCATCCGCAAGATCAGGGAGCATGTCGCGCAGCAGGGGTGAGTTCGCACACCGCCTTCGCCAGCCCCGGACAGCGAGAAAGAAAAAGGGGCCAGCGAATTTCGCTAACCCCTTGTTTTATATGGCGCTCCCTGAGCGATTCGAACGCCCGGCCTTCTGATTCGTAGCAGACCATCAACTTTAATTGCCCTTTAAAAACAGTCACTTAAAGCGCTAATACTCAGTTGTGTAATTTATGTGTATTTTCTATTTCGATGCTTTTTAGTCGCCTCGAACACCCTTTCTGTCAAAGCAGTCAAATCAAATGGCTTCATGATCACATTTGTATCATCCAACAAGTCTAAAGAACGACCAGAAAAATCTTGATAGCCAGTTAAGAATAAAAAGGGAACATCTTGGTTAATCTTTCGAACACTATCATATAGAGATAAGCCATCCATCATAGGCATAGCCACATCGGTCAATATCAAGTCAATATCATTAGAATGAGCCGAATATATCGACATGGCCTCTTCACCATTATTCGCAACAAATGTTTTATACCCAAGATCAGAAAACACTTCGCGCAGCATTTCGCTGATAGTCAACTCATCATCGACTATCAACAGACCTGCGCCATTTGGAGCAAGCATAGGGGCTCGCTCTACCACGGGGAAACTTTCCATGGGGCTAGTGGTGCTTGGCAAATAGAACTGGAACAGAGTTCCCTTTTTCTTACTACTTGAAACAGACAAATCACTCCCATGCTTGCGCACTATTCCATAGGAGGTTGACAACCCTAGCCCAGTACCTTTGCCAACCGGCTTGGTTGTAAAAAACGGATCAAAAATCCTATGAATATTCTCAGCTTTTAAATTTCCCGCTGAGTCTTGAACCTTAATACAAACAAACATTCCAGGTTTTTTTGTTTAAGTTGACACTGCTTGATTTTACAAGCCTCACCCTTACACGGGTTAACAGAAATTTTGATTCTACCTTCATCATTTCCAATAGCATCGATGGTATTGTTAATAAGGTTCAGTATTGTCTGCTGAATTTGATTCTTTTCAGCAAGAACATGTGCTGCTCCAGATCCTTCAAATTCAATAGTTATGCCTTCAGGGCAGCCTACTTTTGATATTTCCACTATTTGTCGAATCGCATCAACAGCATCAAATTCTGATAGCTCATCATGTTGCTGACGAGCATAAAGCATTAACTGCTTGATAATATCAGCTGATTGATGGCAAAGAGAGTTGATAGTTTCAAGCCTTGAAAGTGCTTTGGAAGATAAGCCATCCATCCGTGAAAGCAGATAGGATTGACCTGAAATACCAGCAATCGCATTGTTAAAATTATGCGCGATCCCAGCAACCATCTCTCCCAATGCCTCAAGCTTTTGTGACTGCTCCAGCTTAACCATGTCTTCTTCAAGCTTTGTGAGATCTTGAATTGAAACACTGATGACTGTCTCACCATCAATTTTACTGGGCTTCAAACTAATCGAAGAAGGAAATTCAGAACCATCCTTACGTAGAGCAGTAAATCTTCTACTCTGATTCATTAACCTGTGCTTTGGCTCAACCATGTACTCTTGACGCAGGGCAGCATGGGACTTTCTCACCCTCTCCGGAATAAGCACCTCTATAGTAGCGCCTACAAGCTCACCATCTTGATAACCTAGCATTGTATTGGCTGTCTGGTTTGAAAAAACAATA
>CAZDLB010000014.1:14567-22898 GCA_964505995.1 uncultured Zetaproteobacteria bacterium | reverse complement strand
CGCTGGACAACGAGAATGCGATCGATCTGGTGGCCTTCATCAACGGCATTCCGGTAGCGACGTTCGAGCTGAAGACTGACTTCACCCAGTCGGTCGAGGCTGCTCGCGACCAGTATCGCACCGACCGCAATCCGAAGAGCGCCCGAACCGGCCGCATGGAGCCGCTGCTGAGCTTCAGGCGTGGCGCCGTGGTGCATTTTGCGATGTCCGATTCCGAAGTGTGGATGACAACGAAGCTGGCCGGCGAGTCCACGCATTTCCTGCCGTTCAACAAGGGCAACAACGGCGCGGCCGGCAATCCCCCGGCAGAGCCCTATCCGGTGGCCTACATGTGGGAGGAAGTCATGCAGCCGGACAACTGGCTTCGCATCTTCCATCGTTTCGTCTTCGTCGAGAAGAAGGAAGAGGAATCGGCGCAGGGCACCCTTTACTTCAAGGAGACACAGATTTTCCCGCGCTATCACCAGTGGGAAGCCGTGACGAAGATGATCGACGCGGTGAGACAGGAAGGCGTGGGGCATCAGTATCTGAACCAGCACAGCGCCGGTTCCGGCAAGACGAACACGATCGCCTGGACGGCGCATGAGCTGATTCGCCTGCGCCATGACGATGGCGAGCCCTATTTCAATTCGGTGATCGTGGTGACGGACCGAACCGTGCTCGATGCCCAGTTGCAGGAGGCCATCGGCCAGATCGAGCATCAGCATGGCGTCGTCAAGGCAGTGGACCGGGAAAGCTCCAGCCTTCCCAAGAGCCAGCAGCTGGCACAGGCGCTGCTGGAGGGCACGCCGATCATCGTGGTGACGCTGCAAACCTTCCCGTTCGCCATGGAAGCCATCCTGACCGAGCAGAGCCTTCGCGATCGCAGGTTTGCGGTCATCATTGACGAGGCGCACAACTCGCAGACCGGCAGCGTGGCCAGCAAACTGCGTCAGGTTCTGGCGCTCGACGCATCTGTTGACCTCGCGACCATGACGCCCGATGAGATTCTGGAGAAGCTGCAAAGCGTGCGGGGGCTGCCGAAAAACGTCAGCCACTTCGCGTTCACGGCCACGCCCAAACATTCCACGCTGATGCTGTTTGGCCGGCCGAAAGATCCGGGTCAGCCGGCATCGAAGGAGAATCCTCCGGTTCCGTTTCACACCTACACGATGCAGCAGGCCATCGAGGAAGGATTCATTCTCGACGTGTTGCAGAACTACACCAGCTACAAGACCGCCTTCCGGCTCGGTCAGGAGTTCACCTCGGACAGGCGCGTGGATACGAAATACGCGGCTCGGGCACTGGCCAGATGGCTGACCTTACACCCGACCAATGTGGCGCAGAAGGTCGAGCTGATTGTCGAGCATTTCCGTGCCAATGTCGCTCATCTGCTGGGCGGCCAGGCCAAGGCCATGGTCGTGACCAGCTCGCGCGCGGCCGCCGTGAAATACAAGATCGCGTTCGACCGTTATGTTGAGCGGCAGGGCTATCGCGGCATCCGGTCGCTGGTGGCCTTCTCGGGCAAGATTCTTGGCAAGGACATCAATGACAACATCGATTTCTCCTATCCGGCGGATGAAGCTTTCACCGAGGAGAACATGAATCCCGGCGCACGCGGGCGCGACTTGCGCAAGGTGTTCGATTCGCCCGAATATCAGGTGATGCTGGTGGCCAACAAGTTTCAGACCGGCTTTGACCAGCCCAAGCTTGTTGCCATGTATCTGGACAAGAAGATCTCGGGCGTGGAGGCGGTGCAGACCCTCTCGCGCCTGAACCGCACGCACCCCGGCAAGGACACCACCTATGTCATCGATTTCGTCAACGACCCCGAGGAAGTCCTGGCGGCATTCAGACGCTACTACAGGGATGCCAGGATTTCCGACATTCAGAATCCGCACATTGTCTATGACATGAAGGAGCGCCTGGATGAAATGCGGATCTACGAGGACGAAGAGATTCGCCAGTTCGGCATCGCCATTACCGAGCCAAATCCCAGGCATGCGAAGCTTTATTCGCTGACCCAGCCGGCCACCGATCGCTTCAACGGACGCATGAAGATGCTGAATGAGGCGATCGAGCTGTGTGAGAGGGAATATCAGGCCGCCAAGCGCAAGGGCGATGAAGATGGGGCGAAAAGGGCCGATGCCAGGCGGGCGGAGCATACGAAGGCGAGGGATGAACTGCTGATCTTCAAGGAGGGGTTGTCCAAGTTCGTGCGCGCCTATGAATACTGCGCGCAGCTGGTCGAATTCGGAGATGCTGAACTGGAGGCATTTGCCGCCTTTGCCAAGCTGCTGAGGAAACGATTGAAAGGGGCGACACCCGAGGAAGTGGATCTGGGTGGCTTGCGCATGACGCATTACAAGCTGCTGTATCAGGGAGAAACGCACGGCGAGCTGGAGGTGCGGGAAGGAGATGAACTTCGTCCAAGCAAGGGCAAGGGAGGACGGGAGCCAAGGGATCGCGAACGCGCCTATCTCAAGGAGCTGATTGAGAGGTTGAATGAGGCATTCGGCCAGGAAGTGACCGATCAGGACAAGGTGGCCTTCGCGATTCATATCAGCGAAAAACTGAGGGAAAACGAAAAGGTCATGGATCAGGTGCGCAACAATCCGATGGAGCAGGCCATGAAGGCCGATCTGCCATCGGCGGCCACCAAGGCGATTGTCGAGGCGATGGGCTCGCATCAGAACATGGCCAAGCGCCTGCTGGGCGACGAGGTAACCCGAAATCTGTTTCTGACAGTCATCTATGAGATGCTGACCAAGGATGTGGCTGGCGAACTCATCGAACAGGTAAGAGCGCTGGGTGATGATGGAGTATCAGCCAGAGGCGATTGACATGGGGGTTGTGATGGGGGTTGATGTGCCTGCTCCCATCATAAATCCCTGCAAATTCAACAGGTTAAACCATGAAAGGGCGGCATGATGTAATCTGCCGGACATCGCTGGATGTTCAGAGGCGGCCTTCGGGCCGCCTCTTTTTTTGTCCTCAAGGCGTCAGCGCACGCTCAGATCGCAGAAGGCCCAGATGCCGCCGGACAGGATATGCTGCATCGGCCGAGCGGAAAGATCGGGGCCGATCAGGCGGAGCCAGGAGGTGGATGCCAGCCAGGCATCGGCCGATCCGAGAAGCTTCTGCAGCAGGATATCGCCCAGCCCCTGCGGGCGCCGGATCTTCTGAACCTCGTATTCCTGTTCGATGCCGGCCAGCCGGGCAGCAGCGCGAATGGCCTCATCCAGACCCCCGAGATGGTCCACCAAGCCCAGGCGCCTGGCATCCTGCCCGCTCCAGGCCCGACCTTCGGCCAGATCGGCGACCTTGCTGCGGTCCATGTGCCGCCCCTCGGCGACCACATCGAGAAAGCGGCGGTAGACATGCTGGATGCTCTGCTGCATGACCTCAGCCAGCTGCTGCGGCAGCCTGCGGTCCGGCCGGATGCCGCCGGCGATGCGCGTGGTGCCAAGGCCATCGGTATGGATGCCGAGCCGCTCCAGGCCATCCTTCACATCGGCCAGCAGGCCAAAGGCGCCGATGGAGCCGGTGATGCTCGTCGGCCGGGCCCAGATCTCGTCGGCCGGCGAGGCAATCCAGTAGCCGCCGGATGCGGCCATGCCGCCGATGGATACAACGACCGGCTTGCCGGCCTGCTTCAGGCGCAGGATTTCGCGGCGGATGGATTCGGAGGAGCTGGCGCTGCCGCCCGGGCTGTCGATGCGCAGCACGACGGCGCGGATGTTTTCGTCGCGCCGGGCCTTTTTCAGCATCTCGGCCATCGGAACGTCACCGACCGTGCCCGGCGGCTGCTCACCATCGAGGATCATGCCGCTGGCGGTGATCAGGCCGATGCGGTTCGGCCCGGATGGCTCTTCATCGCCGATAAGTTGCCGATACTGACGGTAGTGTATCCTCGGGTAGTCCTCATCGCTGCTTCCCAGCGCCTCGGCGATGGCGGCCTCGATGCCGCTGCGATCGAGCACGGCATCCGCGAGCTTCTCGGCCAGGGCCAGCTCGGTCAGGCTGCCATCATGGGATGCAAGAAAGCGGGCCGGATCATCAAGCAGCTGCTGCAGTCGCTCCGGCCGGATGCCACGCATCTCGGCGATATCCTTCTTGTAGGCATCCCAGAGCACCTGCAGAAGCGCTGCGTTGGCCTCGCGGTCGGCATCGGACATGTCGTTGCGGATCAGCGGTTCGGCGGCCGACTTGAAGCGGCCGGCCCGGAACAGGTTCAGATGCACATGCAGGCGCTCCAGCGCATCCCTGAAGTAGTTGCGGTAGATGCTGAATCCCTCCAGCGTGATGAACCCCATCGGTCCGAGATACAGCCGGTCGGCCGCGGCGGCCAGATAGTACTGGGACTGCGTATACTGCGGACCAACGGCGATGATGCTCTTGCCGCTGGCCTTGAACTCCTCCAGCGCCCGGCGAAGGCTCTGCAGGCCGGGCAGCGACACATGCCCCAGCTCATCCAGCTTCAGCACCATCAGGCGGATATGCTCATCCTTTCCGGCATGTCGGATGACCCGGATCAGCTCGGAAAGCTCGGTCTGCTGCGGGGCGGGAATGCCGATCTCCAGGGGCAGCATGCCGGGGCCGGGCACGCGGGTTTCCTCGACGACATTGCCGGCGGGATCGAGGATCAGTGCCGCCCGGTCGGGCAGCTGCGGATGCCCCGCTATCAGTGCCAGCACGAGAAAGGCCAGAAACAGAACGAAGACGGTATTGAGAACAAGGTTGCGCACGCGGCCAAGCCAGCGGGACAGCGAGGAGAAGAAGTTCTTCATAACAGCTCCGTAGGGCCGGAATGCGCGGGCAGTTCCGGCCGATGGTTTCCGGACAGCCTAGCAGCCTGTCGTGAAAGCGGCATCTGGCCGCAAACTCTGCTATAAATGGGAAAGAAAGCTTGGCGGAGGTGGTTTATGGTCCGGCACGGCAAGATCGTTGTGGCCACGGATTTTTCCGAGGCATCGAATGAGGCCTTGCGGCAGGCCATGCAGCTGGCGCACGCATTTGACGCCGAGATCCATCTGCTTCACGTCATGGAGCCGTTCATGCTCTACGATTCCGACAGCATGCTGAGCATGCCGGTCGAGGACCTGACCAGGGTCCGGCTTACGGGCGCGCGTGAACGGCTGGAGGCGCAGGCGGCCTCCGCGGGTGATGCGGTGAGGGTCCATACAAGGGTCGTCGAGGATATGCGTTCGCCGGCCGCAGCCATATGCGAGGAGGCGAAGGCGATGCAGGCCGATGTCATCGTGGTCGGCCGCCATGGCCATGAAGGGTTTCTGGAACATCTTCTGATCGGCTCCACGGCTGAACGGGTTGTCCGCCATGCGCCCTGTACGGTGCTCGTCGCGTACGGGGCGGTGAAATCGAGGGAGGAATCATCATGAGCGAGTATTTCGACAGGGAGAATGCCGTCGAGTCGTTTGTCGCGGCGGTCAGGCAGGTTGTGATCGCCCCGGGGGCGTTCTTCGAAGGCATGCCCAGGGCGCAGGGCTATGGCCCGTCGCTGATCTTTCTGAGCATCGTTCTGGGCGTCGTGATCCTGATCTATGCGCTGATGACGATGGGCGTGGCACTGCTGGCCGCGCCGTTGGTCTGGGTCCTTGCCATTGTCGCCACGTGGCTGTGGGCCTGGTATCTCGGCTGGGCCGTGCGCGTGTTTGCCAGGAAGGATCTGAGCACGATGGATGCATTTCAGATCTGCGCCTATGCCAATGTGCCGGTGCTGATCGGCTGGATACCGGTGCTCGGGCTTCTCTCCAGCCTCTGGTCGCTGGCGCTGGAATGGATCGGGCTGACCCGCTTCGCCGGCGTTTCCAGCGGCACGGCGCTGCTGATTTTGCTGGTGCCGCTGGTGCTGCTGATGCTCAGTGGCGCGCTTCTGGTCGTTCTGATCGGCGCGCTGGCCACGCAGCAGGTCAATGGCCTGCCCTGGCAGAGCTTCTGATATCGGCTTACATCCAGACGAGCACGGCAAAGGCCCAGAAGGCGAGATACAGCATCAGGATCGCGCCGATGGCGGGACGCAGTCCGGCATGTTGGCGCATCAGCCAGCCGCCGCCGGCCAGCACGACGAACAGCTCGAGCGCGCCGATATACTGGCCATGGAACGCCGGGTCCCAGTATGAGACCGGGCTTTCGAAGCGCCAGTCCGAGAACGGAAAGAAATGATGGTGTGCATCCTGATGATGCAGCGGAAAATCGAAGGCGGCATGCAGCAGCATGCTGACCAGCATCAGCATCAGCCATCGCAGCTTCGCCAGCCGGGCACAGAGGGCGAAGACGATGAGCAGCGGAAAGGAATGGAAGCCATCGAACACGGCCTGCCATGCGGGATCGAAATAGCCGCTCTTCCAGATATGGGCCTCGGAAAGACCTGAAAGCCTGGCCCAGACATAGAAGGCCAGCATCGGCGCATCGGGCAGCAGCGCGCCGATGATGATGGCGCCGGCATAACGCTGCCGCATCTGGCCGGGAACCAGCAGCAGGTTGACGATCGCGTGCGCCGGGGTATTCATGCACCGGCAATCGCTGCAAGTTCGGCCGCTGCCTGCCGCGGATCCCCGGCATCCAGGATGGCGCGGATCACGGCGAGCGGAACACCCCGGAGCTCCCTGGCCCGTATCGCATCAATGCCGCCCAACGCGACGACGGGGATGGATGCCGAGCCGGCCAGATGCCGGAAGGCCTCCACGCCGAGCGGTTCGGTTTCGGGGTGGCTTCGGGTCGGGAACACCGGCGAGAGCATGGCCCAGTCCGCCGCATGGTCCGCAGCCAATGCCAGTTCGTCGGCGCTGTGGCAGGAGGCCGAAATCGAGGCGCGGTCCGCAATCCACGGACGCATGTCAGGGATATGCGCGATATCGGCACTGGCCACATGCACGCCGTCGGCATCCACGGCATCGGCGACATCGGCCTGGCTGTGAATGATCAGCCGCGCGCCATGCTCGCGGGTCAGGGCCCTGAGTTCCGAGGCCAGCGCGAGCAGTCGCGCCGAATCCATCGCCTTTTCACGCAGCAGCACGGCATCCACCCCGCCCTGCAGGGCCAGAGCGATCCGATGCATGAATTCCTCGCGCGGGTATCGCGAGGCATCGGTGATCAGCGTCAGACGAGGCGGCGGGCTCAGAAGCGTTTGATGACCCAGGCAGGCGGCGAGATGCGCTTGTAGCCGCCGGGCAGGCGGCGCTCGAAATTGCCATCGCCGTCGGAGTCGTACAGGTAATAGGCCGGCAGACCGCCCTCGGGCTGGACCTTGATCATGAACACATGCCCGTGGGAGGCATATTCGGTGATCCTGGCGCCATCCTTGCGCTGGTAGGAGCGCACCTCGACCTCATCCCCCTTCTCGGGGGCCCTGAACTGTTCATTGAGATCGGGCTGCCGGGGGGAGATCTCCTCCACCTCGCCGCGTTCCTGCGGAGCGGCCTCCACCTCCGGTGGAGGCAGGATGGCATCCTCGGCCAGGGCCTGGCTGGGCGCCAAGGGACTCAGCGCCAGAACGGCCAGAAATATCATCATGCGCATAGGGAGAGTATAGCGGCTGATTCGATCATCGGTAGAGGGAAATGATCCGGGGCTTTTCGATCAGCGGCGTCGCAGCAGCACCAGGCATGCGCCGCCGCCGCTTCCGGGCTGCGGAATCGCGGCGAGAACATGTCCGCTCAGCGGACCCTCGGCCAGCCAGCGATAGGTTGCCTCCTTCAGAATCGGGCGATGCTCCGAATGCAGCCCGCGGCCATGGATGATGCAGGCCACGCGCCGGCCGGTCTGCAGCATCTCCCCGATGCCTCGCTCCAGGCATGCCAGGGCTTCGTTCCGGCTCATGCCGTGCAGATCGAAGCTGACCTCGATCGGCAGCCTGCCTGATGCCAGACGCCGCAGTCGTTCCCGCGACACCCCGCTGGCCACCAGTGTCCAGGGCTGATCGTGCGGCTGATCCGGCCCGGCGGCCACCGCCGGGGCGACTGGCGCGTGCAGCGGCTGGACCGGCCTTTTGCGGGATGCCTTTTTCGATCGGGCCGTTCCGATGCGTTTTTCCGTCGGGCGCAGGGGACGCACCTGGCTCATGGCCTTGGCAAACAGATCCTCGTCATCCTGCATCGCGCCCTGGACTCCGGATTCAGAATTCGGGCCGTTCCGGCCGGGACATCAGGCTGGCCACGGCCTCCGGAATGCTCAGCCGGCCGCTCAGCACATGATGCACGCTCTGCATCAGCGGCACCTCGATACCGAGCCTGTCGGCCAGCCTGTCCACGGCTTCGGCCGTTCTGACGCCTTCGACAACCTGGCCGATGCTTTCGATCGCCTCGGCAATGCTCTGGCCACAAGCCACGGCCC
>CAZDLB010000014.1:3109-14467 GCA_964505995.1 uncultured Zetaproteobacteria bacterium | reverse complement strand
ACCTGGCCGATGCTTTCGATCGCCTCGGCAATGCTCTGGCCACAAGCCACGGCCCTGCCGAAGCGGCGGTTGCGGGAAAGCGAGCCGGTGCAGGTCAGTACCAGATCGCCGAGGCCCGACAGACCCATCGAGGTTTCCGGCTTGCCGCCACAGGCCACGCTCAGTCGCGAGATCTCCGCCAGCCCGCGCGTGACCACGGCTGCAATCGAGTTATGCCCGAGTTGCAGGCCATCGGCCATGCCGGCGGCGATGGCCACGACATTCTTCAGCGCGCCGCCGAGCGCGACGCCGATCAGGTCGTCGCTGAGATAGATGCGGAAATTGGTGTCATCGAAGAAGGATGCCGCATGGGCCGCATGGTCCAGATCGATTGCGGCCATCGTGATGGCCGTCGGCTGGCCCTGGGCGACCTCGACCGCAAAGGAAGGGCCGGAAAGCAGGGCTACGCGCTCAGGCGCCAGGTGGGCCTGCAGCATTTCGTCGGTTCGCGCCAGGGTTTGCGGGTGCAGCCCCTTGCAGGCGGCTATCACCGGATAGGCGCCGTTTAGGCTTCCGAGAATGGACTCGGCGGCCGAGCAGGGCAGCGCAACGACGCAGGCGGCGATGCCGTCGAGCGCAAAATCGAGATCGGATGTCGGCGTCATGCCTTCGGGGAAGCGAATCCCCGGCAGATAGCGCGGGTTTTCACGCAGGCGCCGCATCTGTTCGCTTCGCTGCCGGTCCCGGCCCCAGAGACGGACTTCGCGTCCGTTGCGGGAGAGAACCATCGCCAGCGCCGTGCCCCAGGAGCCGGCGCCCAGAACCGCGACCGGCGCGCCGGCAGTCGGGGAACGCTGCTCTGGAGCCGAATCGGGCCGGTTCATGCTTCGCACCATTTCCTGCGCATCATCACGACAGGCAGTATGAGCAAAGCGCCCAGCAATGGCCAGTCTCCCCAGCGAACATAGGGCGTGATCTGCGAGCGAAGCTGGAACGACCCCTGCAGCAGATCGGCCGTCCACCACGGCAACGCCTGCCGCACGGTGCCGTCCGGAGCGATGATGGCGGTCACGCCGGTATTTGCGGCGCGCAGCACGAAGCGTCCGGTTTCCACCGCGCGCATCCGGGCCGCTTCAAGGTGCTGCCAGGCTGCCGGCGAGCGGCCGTACCAGGCGTCATTGGTGACGTTGACCAGCACATTCGCCCCGGCCAGGACCCTTGCGCGGGAGATCTCCGGGAACAGCGATTCATAGCAGATCAGCGAGCCGGCGCGAATATCGGCCATGCTGAGGATGCCGTTGCCCGTGGCCGGCCGGAAATCGGCGATCTCCGGCACGAGGGTATGTAGAAACGGAAGCCACGACGGCACATATTCGCCGAAGGGCACCAGGTGCTGCTTGCCGGCAAACTCCCATGCCGCGTAGCGGTGCTGTGGCAGCGCGGCATAGAGGCCGTTCTGGCCGATGCCCCCTCCGAGATCCTTCAGGCCGCCGAAAAGCAGCGGTACCTGCCAGCGGTTGACCCTGTCCTCCAGCCATTGCTGCCAGGATGATGAGCGCGACAGGAAGAAGGGCACCGCGGCCTCGGGCCAGATCAGCAGATCCGCCCGGGCCTTTGACGAAAGCATGGCATAGCGCTGCATGGTTTCATTGAGAAAGGCAGCGTCCCATTTCACATCCTGCGGGATGTTTCCCTGAATCAGTGCCACGCTGCGCATCTTCGAGGCCGTAGGCGGGGCATCGGGCTGTGGCGCAAGCAGGAAGATGCAGGCAGCGAACAAAAGCGCCGTCACGCCCGCCTTTCTGCCCGAGCGGTGCATCAGTTCGACCAAGGCCGCCGCGGCGAGGGCCGGAAGCATGGCCAGTGCATGGACGCCTAGGACGCTGCCCCAGCCGATCGCCGGGCTGTCCAGCAGCGTGTTGCCGATCGCGGTCCAGGGCAGGCCGGTCAGGACATGCCCGCGCAGCCATTCCTCCAGGCCCGCGCCCGGCGCAAAGCCGAGCATCAGCCATGGGCCTGTTCCAGCGCAGCGGACGGCAAGCCATCCCCAGAAGGCCGGCAGGCAGGCCAGCACCGCGCCGACCAGCAGCACGCACAGCCCGGCCAGGGGCCAGGCCAGATGCCCGTAGGTGTGCAGCGTCGGAGCCAGCCACCATGCGCCTGTACCGAACCAGCCCAGCCCGAAGGCAAATCCGGTCCATGCCGGGCGCGCGCCATGCCGAAGGGCGAGGTAGAAGATGGCCAGCGCCGGCAGCACCAGCCAGCGAAGCGCATAGGGCGAGTATGCAAACGGCATCGCGGCTCCGGCGACAAAGGCCAGCGCCGGCGCCCATGCGTAGACTTGACGGAATCGGGTCAGCATGCGGGCATGTTAGGGCTTTGGCGATGAAATGGCACCCGCCCGGCGTTCGGCGCCCTACGCCTCCTTCGTTCCGGCAGCCGGCCGGATGCGCAGCCGGATGACCCGGCGGGGATCGGCCTGCAGGACCTGAATCCGGTGCCGGTCCACCTCGACCGTTTCGCCGGCATGCGGAATACGCCCGAGGCGCGTGGTCAGCCAGCCCGCGACGGTGTCGTAGTCGCCGTCCGGAATCCTGCAGCCGGTCGCCTCGGAGAATTCCTCGATGTGCATGCGCGCCTGCACGATATAGCTGCCGTCGCTCTCGGCCCGGCATTCCCCTTCCTCGACCTGTCCGGATTCGCCGATCTCGCCGACAATCTCACGCACCAGATCGGTGAGCGTGACCAGTCCGGCAATGCCGCCGTATTCGTCCTGTATCATCGCGAAATGGCAGGATTTCTCCTTCATCTCGGCCAGCAGGCCGGAAACCTGTTCCAGTTCCGATGCAAAGAGGCAGGGGCGCAGCAGCGCGGCAAGCGGAAGCGGTTGCGGCTTGCGGCGTTCGGCAATCACGTCGCGCAGATGGATGATGCCAAGGACATGGTCGAGGTCGCCCTCGATCACCGGCATCCGGTTCACGCCGGCTTCGATCAGCGCGTTTTCGGCATCGGCCAGGCTGGCTTCGGCACTCAGGGCGTGGATTTCCGAACGCGAAACCATGATCTCGCGGATGCGCATGTCGTGAAAGGCCATCATCTGCACGAGCAGATTGCGCTGTTCGTCCGAGTGCACGGCTTCGGCGCGCCGGATGACCTCCATCAGTTCCTCGGGCGTGCGCCCGGGACGCAGCTTCCGGATCAGCAGCTGGCGCAGGGAAGCCAGCCATTGTCTGACATGCAGATTCATCAGTGCTCCTCTTGGATATCCGGATAGGGGCTGTGCAGGCCGAGGCGCTGCATGATCGCATTCTCCAGCGCCTGCATCCGTTCGGCCTCGGTATCCTCGGCGTGGTCATGGCCGAGCAGGTGCAGGCAGGCATGCACGATCAGGTGCAGGGCATGGTCGGCCGCCGGCAGGCCGAGGCGTTCGGCCTCGGAAAGGATGAAGGGCACGGCCAGCACGATATCGCCCAGCGGCTCCCCGGGATCGTATTCGGGGCCGTCCTGCAGCGGAAAGGAGAGCACATCCGTGACCCGGTCCTGCCCGCGCCACTGGCGGTTCAGTCTGCGAACCTCTGCATCGGCGGCGAAGCGGATGCAGAGATCGGGATCGCGAGCGTTAAGGCCGGCAGCGGCCAGTGTCGTCGTGACGGCGCCTTCGATGGCGTCGTGCCCGGGCAGCTGGGGAGGTTCGTCGATGTCCTCGTCGACGATGATATCAATCACGGGTGCTCTGTTCCTCATAGGCGTTGACGATGCGTTCCACGAGCCTGTGGCGGACCACATCGGATGCGCCGAGGCGGCAGATGGCGACATCCTCGACATGCTCGAGCACCTGAATCGCGTGCAGCAGGCCGCTCTGCTGATGGCGGGGAAGGTCAACCTGCGTGATATCGCCGGTGACGACCATGCGCGCACCGAAGCCCAGCCGCGTCAGAAACATCTTCATCTGCTCGCGGGTCGTGTTCTGCGCCTCATCGAGGATGATGAAGGCATCGTTAAGCGTGCGGCCGCGCATGTAGGCCAGCGGCGCGATTTCGATATGCCCCTGCTCGATCAGCGCATTCATCCTGTCGATGCCGAGCATGTCGGCCAGCGCATCGAACAGCGGACGCAGATACGGATCGACCTTCTGCTGCATGTCGCCGGGCAGAAAGCCCAGGCGCTCACCGGCCTCGACCGCCGGGCGGGTCAGAATGATGCGCTCGACCTGATTGCTGTTCATCGCAGCCACGGCGGCGGCCACAGCCAGATAGGTCTTGCCCGATCCAGCCGGGCCGATGGCCAGGGTCAGCGTATGCTGCATCATGGCCGCCAGATAGCGGCGCTGGTTCGGCGTCTTGCCGCGGATATGGCGCCTTCCGGCAACAAGCACCTGCCCGTCATCCGTCGGGCGTCCGTCCTCGGCGTTGCGTATGGCGCTTTCCACATCCATGTCGTTGAGCTCGTCCTGCTCGCGGATCTCACGGGCCAGGGACTTCAGAGCGCTGGCCGCCTGATCGGCTCGCGCACCTTCGATGTGCCAGTGACCGGGCTGCCCGAGCAGCTTGACGCCGAAGGCCTTCTCGATGCGGCGGATGTTGCGGTTGTCGGCGCCGCAGAGCCGCTGCATGTCCGCATTGTCCAGCGCTTCCAGATCCAGCGCGGTGGGGGCATGCCGGGTTTTCACGTCTGTGATTCGGAAAGCACCAGCTCACCACGAAGTGACTGGCCATAGGCCTCGGTGATGCGGACCGGCAGGACCTGGCCGATCTGCCGTTCGCGGCCCTGGAAATGGACGATCTTGAAATCGTCGGTATGCCCTTCCATGTCGCCTTCCCTGCGCCCCTTCTTCTCGACGAGAACCTCCACGGTCTTGCCGACTTTGGCCTGCAGCGCGGCGCGCGACTGTTCGCGTACCAGCGCCAGCAGGGTCTGCAGCCGCTCGTCCTTGACCGCTTCGGGAACATCGTCGCAGGCCTTGGCCGCAGGGGTGCCCGGCCTCGGCGAGTATTTGAAGCAGAAGCTGGAATCGAAACGCACGCGGCGGACCAGATCCAGCGTATCCTCGAAGTCGGCATCGCTTTCGCCGGGATAGCCGACGATGAAATCCGAGGACAGGGCGATATCGGGGCAATGCTCGCGCAGCTCGTCGATGATGGCGAAATAATCCTCGCGCGTATGCCCGCGATGCATGGCCCTGAGCATGCGATCCGAACCGCTCTGGACCGGCAGATGCAGGTACGGCATCAGCTGCGGAATCTCGCCGAAGGCGATCGCCAGATCACGGGTCATCTCCATCGGGTGGCTGGTGACGAAACGCAGCCGCTTCAGTCCGTCCAGGCGGGCGACGGCATAGAGCAGCATCGTGAAGTCCCATTCCTCGCCATCGGGGCCGAGGCCGCGGTAGCCGTTGACATTCTGGCCCAGAAGCGTGATTTCCACGTTGCCCTGATCCAGAAGCTGCCGGCATTCGTCGAGGACCTGGCCAACCGGCCGCGAGATCTCCGGCCCGCGCGTGTAGGGCACGACACAGAAGGTGCAGAACTTGTCGCATCCCTCCATGATCGTGACAAAGCCGGATACGCCTCCGCC
This sequence comes from uncultured Zetaproteobacteria bacterium, assembly GCA_964505995.1. GTDB lineage: Bacteria > Pseudomonadota > Zetaproteobacteria > Mariprofundales > Mariprofundaceae > JAJRVH01. The sequence continues at coordinate 8,914 of CAZDLB010000014.1, read as the reverse complement.
CTCATGTCTTGGCAGATGGTCGAACTTCTCGATCTCGGGCATGTCCGTCGCGCTCAGACGCACGCGATCGCGGCGAATCTGCTTCACCATCTCCGGCAGCCGGTGATAGGTCTGCGGGCCGAACACCATGTCCACATAAGGCGCGCGCTTCTGAATGCGCTCGCCCTCCTGCTGGCCGACGCAGCCGCCGACGCCGATGATCATGTCCGGTCGCTTTTCCTTGAGCTTGCGATAGCGCCCGAGTTCGGAATACACCTTTTCCTCGGCCTTTTCCCGCACCGAGCAGGTGTTCATCAGGATGACATCGGCGTCCTCCGGTCGGCCGACCAGACGCAGGCCGTAGGCCTGTTTCATCAGCTCGGCCATGCGCTGGGAGTCGTATTCGTTCATCTGGCAGCCGTAGGTCTTGATAAACAGCGTGTCGAGGCTGCGGACGGCATTCTCCGGCCGGCGCACATCGCGTGCTATCGGAATGGTTGCGGATTTCGACATGGAAAGTGCAATACTAAAGCGCCGGATTTGCGCAGGCAAATCCGGCGATCAGCTCATGACTAGAAGATGGATCGAGGGGTTCTAAACCCTGCGTCCCTGGATGTAGCCCATGGCCGCGGCATTGGAGATGTTCAGTTCGCGGATCTCCTTGGCCATGTTGGTCAGCGTGTTGAAGATCAGGTCGCAGGCCACGCCCTGGCGGAAGACCAGCATGCTGGCCAGATCCTTGCGGGTGATGCGATAGGCGATGCAGTCTTCCTTCGCAAGGATCGTCGTATTGGCATTCTCCTCGTCGAGGAAGGTCATGTCCCCGACCTGCGAACCGGCTCCCAGATGGGCGATATGGATGGTCTCGCCATTGAAGTCCATGACCACCTCCACTGAGCCGGATTGCAACACATAGAGAACACCCCCGGCATCGCCCTGGACCACGATGCGGTCGCCTTCCCGGAAGGTTTCCACATGGATCATCTGATCCAGATCCAGGCGTTCGCCCTCGGTCAGGGTTCGGTGAAAGACGTTCTTTTCAAGCCACTCATAATCGATATTCATCTCTGTTTCCTCCCGACAGCGTCCATGCGCCTTTCGCCGGGCCTTCCGTGGCGTGCGGATACCAACATTATAGTGCCCCTGGCGGCGATGATGTGAGAGGGCTCACATCAGCCCCGGACTTTGTGGCGATTTGCCACAGTCGGGCCTCAGTGACCGTGATGGATATAGCGCAGGGATTCGAACTGGCGATGCTTCATCTGGTTCAGCACATGCGACATGTTGCTCATGATGCCGAACAGGATGTCCCGCGCCAGCGTCGGTTCATGCCTGAGCAGGGCATTGAAATCGCGCCGGCGGATGCGATAGGCGATGCAGGGCTGGCGGGCGATGATGGTGGCGCAGGCCTCTTCCTCGGCCAAAAAGGACATGTCGCCGATCTGGGCGCCTTCGCCGACATCGGCCAGGCGCAGGGTCTGGCCGTTGAATGCCATCAGCACATCGACATGGCCCGAATGCAGCAGATAAAGCGCATCGCCCTGCACCCCCTGCATCAGCAGCGTTTCGCCTTTGGCAAACTCAACGACCTCGGCGGCGCGCGCAAAGGAGGCTTTCTCCGTGTCCGTCAGCGTGCGCGCGAACAGTTTTCGTTCCAGCCATTCGAAATCGAATTCCATGATGTCCTCCCGGGCGGTTGAAGATGCATTCTGGGCCGAAAAAAGGACGTGAATGTGATGCCAGTCACGCGCACCATGGGTGTACAGGGGCGGGATCCCCGAAAAAGGCGGAAACTGGCAAGGGGCTGATTGCGCGGCTAGGCTTGCCAGCGACCAATGACGGGGGTTCGCCGTGACCTTTCAGGATCTGATTCTTACATTGCAGCAGTACTGGGCTGCCCAGGGTTGTGTCGTGCAGCAGCCCTACGACAGCCAGATGGGGGCGGGAACCTTTCACCCGGCCACCTTCCTGCGCGTGCTCGATGACAGGGAGTGGAACACGGCCTATGTGCAGCCCTGCCGCCGACCGACCGATGGGCGCTACGGCGAGAACCCCAACCGGCTGCAGCACTACTACCAGTTTCAGGTCATACTGAAGCCGGCGCCTGAAAACATCCTGGATCTGTATCTGGATTCGCTGCGACATATCGGCATCGACCCCGAGATCCATGACATCCGCTTCGTCGAGGACGACTGGGAATCGCCGACGCTCGGCGCCTGGGGACTGGGCTGGGAGGTGTGGCTCAACGGCATGGAGATCACCCAGTTCACCTACTTCCAGCAGGTCGGTTCAGTCGAGCTGACCCGCACGCCCGGCGAGATCACCTATGGCCTGGAGCGTCTTGCCATGTATCTGCAGGGTGTTGAAAACGTCTTCGATCTGACCTGGGTGGAAACGCGGGATGGCGGGAAGGTCACGTATGGCGACGTGTTTCACCGCAACGAGGTCGAATTCTCGGCCTACAACTTCGATCTGGCCGATGCGGCCTGGCTGCATGAACAGTTCGACCGCGCCGAGGCGGAGTGCCGGCGCTTTACCGAGGCGAATCTGGTGCTGCCGGCCTACGAGGAGGTGATGAAGGCATCGCATGCCTTCAATCTGCTCGATGCCCGCGGTGCGATTTCCGTGGCTGAACGTCAGCGCTTCATCGGACGGGTTCGCGGCATGGCCCGCACCGTGGCGCGCGCCTATGCGGGGGTGGAGGCATGAGCATGAAGCCGCTGTTGATCGAAATCGGCACCGAGGAGATTCCGGCCGGCGTGGCGCCGCGCATGGGGGAAGCGCTTCATCAGGCCGTGAAAGGCCTGCTGCAGGATGCGAACGTGGAGCTTTCGGAGCTTAGGGTGGGCGTGACGCCGCGCAGGCTTCTGCTGCATGCCGAAGCCTGCCCTGTGGTGCAGCCTGAGCGTGAGGAAACCATCTGGGGGCCGCCGGAGAACGTGGCCTTTGAGGATGGCCGACCGACCCGGGCGGCCGAGGGCTTTGCGAAAAAGACCGGTCTTGCGCTCGAGGACTTCGAACTGGCCGACAAGGGGGATGGCAGGGGTCGGTACATGAAGGCCGTGCGGACGCTGAAGGGACGCCGGGTTGCCGACATCCTCGGCGAGGCGATGCCGGATATCCTGCGCCGGCTGCCCAGCCCCAAGCAGATGCAATGGCAGGATGGCGAGGCGCGGAGCGATGCCTTTATCCGACCGATCCGATGGATCGTGGCCCGGCTGGGCGAGGACGTCATTCCATTCGCCTTTGCCGGCGTGGCATCGGGGAAGGAATCGCACGGTCACCGCATTCACGGTTGCAGCGGCGAGATCGATGCGAACGATCCGTTCGGCTGGCTGAAGGCGCAGAAGGTGCTTGCCGATCGCGAGAAACGCCGGCAATGGATCCTGGAGCAGCTGCAAAAGGCTGCAACGACAGCCGGGGTCGAACTGGTCGAGGACGACGCCCTGCTCGACGAGGTCACCGATCTGGTCGAATGGCCGCAGGTGGTGACCGGGCGCTATGACGAGGACTTCCTGCGCCTGCCCGAGGAGGTCAGCCGCATCGAGCTGAAGCACCATCAGCGCTGCTTCACGGCCCGTGGCGGGGACGGCCAGGTTTCCAACGTATTCTTTGCCGTGGCCAATATCGAATCGAAGGATCCGGCCGTCGTCGCACACGGCAACGAGCGCGTCGTCAATGCCCGGCTTGCCGATGCGGCCTTCTATTTCGATCGCGATCCACAGGAAAGCCTGGAGTCCAGGGTCGAACGGCTGTCCCAGATCGTGTTCCAGGATGGCCTGGGCATGGTGGGCGATCAGGTGCGTCGCCTGCGTTCCTTTGTGCTGGACAATGCGGCGGCACTCGACGTGGACGCGAATCTGGCGCAGCGGGCGGCCTATCTGTGCAAGTCCGATCTGACCACCGGGCTGGTCGGGGAGTTCCCGGAGCTTCAGGGCTACATGGGCGGCATCTATGCCCGGCTCGATGGGGAGGATGAGCAGGTGGCGGCCGGTATCGCCGAGCATTATGCCCCGGCTGGCGCCGATGATGAGCTGCCGCAGAGCCCGATCGCCCGTGCCATCGGCATCGCCGAACGGGCGGATAAGCTGCTGGGGTATTTCCATATCGGCCGTATCCCGAGCGCCAGCGCCGATCCCTTCGGCCTGAGGCGTGCGGCCATCGGCCTGATCCGGCTGCTGGAAGGCGAGGGGCAGCCGGTGAAGATGACGCTGTCGCATGTGCTGAAGGAGGCCGCCAAGCAATGGAACCAGCAGCGCGTGACGATTGCCATTGAGCCTGAAACCATTGCAAGGGTGCGCGACTATGTGCATGAGCGTCTGCTGGGCATGGCTGCGCATTTCGGTGTTTCACGGCCCGCGCTGGAGGCGGCGCTGCATGCCGCGCGCGAAAGACCACTCAGCGAGCAGATCGGCGTGGCCCGGCTGCTCGTCGGCTTTGCCGATTCCGAGGCGGGCCAGGCCGTGGCTGCGGCCAACAAGCGCATCGCCAATATCCTGAAGAAGGCTGGGGAGGTGCCGACCGAGATCCGGCCCGCGCTGTTCGAGGCGAGCGCCGAGAAGGCGCTGTTTGCAGCCCTGGAAAAGACCGAGGAGTCCTTCCCTCAGGATGCGGCCGAGCAGCTGCAGGCCCTGGCAGCCCTGCGTCAGCCCGTGGATACCTTTTTCGATGAGGTCATGGTCATGGCCGAGGATGATGCGGTGCGCGGCAACCGCCTGGCCCTGCTTGCGCGGCTGCGCATGCTGTTTCTGCAACTGGCCGACATCTCGCGGCTGTGACCCCGGGCCTTGGATTCGGGGCTGGCTGACACCCTGACGACATTGATGGCGGCCTGGCTGCTGCTGGCCGGTGCGTCGCTCTGGGCACAGCGACAGGGCCTGGGGCTGTCACGCGCGATGCTTCTGGCCTCGCTGCGCGGGCTGGCGCAGCTGCTCGTTCTGGCGCTGGTGCTGGAATGGATCTTTGCCGTGGATTCGCATCTGGTGCAGGCGTTGATCATTCTGCTGTTCTGCGTGCTAGCGGCGCACAACAGCTCGACGCATTTCCTGTCGCCCGGTGGCGATGCGCCCGTGGCACGCCGGGACGCCTGGCTGGCCGGCAGCATCGGACTGGCCTGTGCCTGCGCGGTGACGCTTCCGTGGCTGGCCTTTGCAGGCGCCATCGACAACAGCACGCGGGCACTCGTGCCGCTGGGAAGCATGGTCGCGGCCAATGGCATGAATGCCATCTCGATCATGTTCGAGCGCCTGAAACAGGGGGCCGAGGTCGGCGAGGGCCTGCGCGTGGCGATGATTCCGACGATCGACACGCTGCGCGTGGTCGGCCTGGTGCATATGCCCGGCATCTTCGTCGGCATGGTGCTGGCCGGCAGCCCGGCCATGGAGGCGGCCGCAGCACAGCTCGTCATCCTCTACATGATAGTGGCATCCAGCTTTACGGCGTGTATGGTTAGTTTCCTGATGCTGAATCACTGGCAGAAAAAACAGGGAGCAGGCGCATGCGGCTGAAGCGGCTGGAGCTGGCCGGATTCAAGTCCTTTGTCGATCCGACGAAGATCGAGTTCGGCGAGGGCGTGACCGCGATCGTTGGGCCGAACGGTAGCGGCAAATCGAACATCATCGATGCGCTGCGCTGGGTTCTGGGCGAGCATTCGGCCAAGCACCTGCGCGGCGGCGTCATGGACGACCTGATCTTTCAGGGGTCGGATACACGCCCGCCGGTGGCCGTCTGCGATGTCGAGCTGACCTTTGCGGTCGAGCCGGGCTCGTTGCCTTCCCCCTATCATGAGCTTGACGAGATCCGCATCCGCAGGCGCATGACGCGGGA
>CAZDLB010000014.1:0-3009 GCA_964505995.1 uncultured Zetaproteobacteria bacterium | reverse complement strand
GCGCAGAATCTGGAGCGCGTCGTCGATCTTCTGGAAGAGGTTCGCAGTCGGTGCCGCAGCCTGAAGCAGCAGGCCTCCAGGGCCGAGCGGTTTCGCAGGATGCAGGATGAGTTTTCCCATATGCAGTCCATCAGCCTCGGCCTGCGCTATTCGGGCATGCTGGAGCGGATGCGCGGCATCGAATCCCAGCTGAGCCAGGCCAGGACCGAGGAGCAGCAGGCGCAGAAGACGCTGGCAGCGGCCGAGCGCCAGGTCGTGGAGGCGCGCGAAAGGCTCGGGGTTCACGAGGAGGAGGCGCAGCAGGTACAGGATGCATTGCGCCAGGCCGAACAGAAGCGGGCCGCGTTGCAGCAGCAGGCGGAGCGACAGTCTGGCGAGCGGCGGCTGCTGGCCGAACGCAAACAGATGCTAGAGGCCCGCCTGGCCGAGGCCAGACGTTCGCTGGAGCGGCTGGCCTCGGAGATTGCCGCGGCGGAAAAGCAGCTGGCCGAGCGCAGCGATTCGGAGTTGCAGGCGGCCAGAAGGGAGGCTCAGGGCGAACTTGACCGGGCCGAGCGGGATTATCAGAAACAGACGGCGCTGCGTGATGAAAAGCTGGCGGCCTACGAACGCCTGCGCCAGGGGCGCATTCAGGCCGAAGAGCACAGGCGTAAGGCTGAGGCGGCCCTGAGCCGGCTGTCGGAACGCGAGACCATGCTGTTGGCCAGGCAGGAGGAGCTGGCCACGCTGATCCGGGAAAATGCCGAGGCACTCCAGGCTGCCGAGCAGAATCTTTCCGTGGCCGGCGAAGGCCATCGCAAGGCATTGAAGCGGCTGGAAACGGCGCAGAGCGAACTGGATGCGGCGCGGGCCGAACGGGAGGCAGCGCAGACCGAGCTTGGCCGGCTGGAAGCGGCGCTGCGCGAGAAGCAGGGGGTCATCCAGGAGCTGCGCGGTCGCACGCGGAATCAGGATATCTCCGAGGAGTTGCGGGAACAGCTTCGCGCCAGGGGCGCGGTATGGATGGACGAATCGCTGGATGTGCCCGCGGGTCTGGAGGCTGCCGTGGCTGCGGCGCTGCGCGGACGATCGGCGGATGTCCGGCTGCCGGTGAATCCCGATCTTGCGCCCTGGAAGGGGGTTCTGCACAGGGCCGCCGATGCGCCGCTGGCCCTGTTTGCCGGTGCCGAAGCCCGACCGACCGAGGCCTCGCTGGCCGAGGCGATGGGCTTGGGGACGACGCATCCGCTTTACGAGGTCTTCGCCGGGGTGCGGCTGGTGGAGGATATCATCGAGGCGCATGGCAGCCCGGTCTGCTGCGTCAGTCGGGATGGCTGGCGGCGGGAGCCCGATGGCTGGCTGATCCCACCGGCCGGCAATCGCACGGCGGCGCGTCTGTCGCTGCAGCGGCAGTTGCGGGACGAAGAAGCCGCGCTTGAGCGCCTGGCGGAACAGCTGGATAGCGGTCGCCAGCGTTTCGCAAGCGCCGAGCAGGCCTTGGAGAAGCGGCAGCAGGACTGGCAGCAGGCGCATCTCGCGGCCACGCGCGCGGAGAGCGAGCTGCATGCCGCCGAAGCCGCGCTCGAGCGCCTGCGTACTGAGAATGCGGCGCTGGCCGAGCGGCAGAAACGCATCCAGAGCGATATCACCGAGGTCGGGGACGAGCTCAGACACTGGAATGAGCAGCTGCAGCAGGCCGAGAGCGTGGATGAGGAGGCGATCGAGGCCGCGCGGCAGGAGCTGGAAGCACAGAACCAGGCCGTGGCGATGGCGGAAACGGCGCGCAGTCACTGCCGCAGCGCGCTGGCTCAGGCCGAGCAGGCGCTGGCCCTGTTCGTGCAGGCCCAGGAAACGCTGAAACGCGATCAGACGCGACTTCTCTCCGAGCAGCAGCGGTTGCGTTCCCAGGCACAGCAGGATGAACAGCGCCTGGCCGAAGCAGAGCGCGCGCTGAGTCAGGCGGCCAGCCAGGATGGTCTGGATCGCGAGCTGGCTGCGGCGGCTCAGGCGGTTGATGCGGCCCATCAGCGGCTCAACGAGATTCGCCAGCAGGGGCATCAGCTGCAGCAGCAGGCGCATGAATGCGAACGCCAGGAGCGCCAGGCCCGGCAGCTGCATCAGCAGAGCTCCGAGCGCAGGCAGGCAGCCGAGGTTCAGCGGGCGCAGGAAGCCGCACGGCTTGAGGATCTTAAGCTCGAGATCGAGCAGCGCTGCGGCATGCAGGCGGAGGAACTGCTCCGGAAAATCGAGGCGATGGACGAGCTCGACGATGCCGAGGAGATCCTGCGGCGTTCGCGCGAGCTGGAGGAGCGCATTGCCCGATTCGGACCGGTCAACCTGCTGGCCATCGAGGAATATGAACAGGCTTCCGAGCGCGAAGGCTTTCTGGCCGAGCAGGCCGCCGATCTCGAATCCAGCCTGGCCACGCTGCGTGACACCATCGCCCGTATCGACCGCACGACGCGACAGCGATTCAGGGATGTGTTCGAAAAGACCAATGCGATCTTCCAGAAAACCTTTCCGCATCTGTTCGGCGGCGGCCGGGCCGAGCTGCGGCTGGACTCCGATGATGTGCTGACGGCCGGGGTCGAGGTCATCGCGCAGCCGCCGGGCAAGCGGCTGCAGGATGTCGGACTGCTCTCCGGCGGCGAGAAGGCGCTGACGGCGGTCGCGCTGGTCTTCTCGATCTTTCAGATCAAGCCGGCGCCGTTCTGCGTGCTCGACGAGGTGGATGCGCCGCTGGATGATGCCAATGTCGGGCGCTTCGGCGACATGGTCCGGGAGCTTGCCGACCGCGTGCAGTTCCTCGCGATCACGCATAACCGCATCACGATGCAGCAGGCCGATCGTCTTGTCGGCGTGTCGATGCCCGAGCCGGGCGTGTCGCGTATCGTGGCCGTTGATCTGGAGAGTGTTCCGCACTGAGGGACTGCAATCCTTGACGCTGGCGCACGCCCCGCTGACAATGCGCCGACCTTTTCCTCCTGATGCACCCTTAGCTCAGCTGGATAGAGCGCTGCCCTCCGAAGG
>CAZDLB010000013.1:0-23117 GCA_964505995.1 uncultured Zetaproteobacteria bacterium | reverse complement strand
ACGAGCACGGCGGCTTCATCGACGACATCACGACCTATCGCATCGCCGAGGATGCCTTCTACCTCTGTGTCAATGCCGCCAACCGCCATCGCGATGTCGCGCATCTGCTGGCGCATGCCGCGGCCTTCGATGTCCGCATCCTTGATGATTCCGATGCGACGACGCTGCTGGCGCTGCAGGGCGGGCGCTCCCAGAAGCTGTTGCAGCCGCTGACCGATGTGGATCTGGACGATCTCGGCTATTACCGCTTCGCCCGCGGACGCGTAGCTTCCAGCCACGGGCTGATCTCGCGCACCGGCTACACCGGCGAGGACGGCTTCGAAATCTATATCCCGAACGAGGCCGCCATTGAGGTCTGGCGCGCGCTGCTGGCGGCCGGTGCTGCGCCGATCGGCCTGGCCGCGCGCGACATGCTGCGCACCGAGATGGGCTATGCGCTCTACGGCCACGAGATCTCCGAGCAGGTCACGCCGGTCGAGGCGGGGCTGATGTGGATCACGAAGCTGGACAAGGGCGAGTTCATCGGCCGCGAGGCCGTGGTCGAGCGCCTCGCAAAGGGCCCGGAAAAAACGCTGATCGGACTGAGGCTGACCGGCCGCGGCATCCCGCGCGAGCATTATCCGGTGCTCGTGGACGGCGCCATCAGCGGCGAGGTGACCAGCGGCATGCACTCCCCGGTCGCCGGAGGGGTTGCGCTGGCCTATGTAAAACCCGAACATGCGAGCCAGGGTGAACTGGCCGTGGAGATTCGCGGCCGGGCCGTGCCGGCCGAACGCGCGCGGCCGCCCTTCGTGCCCAGCCGGGTGCGCAAATAGATATTCCGGGAGGGAGACCCCATGACGATTCCAGCCGATCTGCAATACACGAAGGAGCACGAATGGGTGCGCATCGAGGGCGAGGAGGCCACGGTCGGCATCTCCGATCATGCGCAGGAGGCGCTGGGTGACATCGTCTTCGTCGAGCTGCCCGAGATCGGCCGCGTCGTGAAGCCGGGCGAGGCCTTCGCCGTTGTCGAATCGGTCAAGGCCGTGTCCGACATCTATGCCCCGGTCGGCGGCGAGATCATCGCCGTCAACGAGGAGCTTGAATCCGCGCCGGAGAAGGTGAACACCGACCCCTATGGCGCCGGCTGGATCGCCCGCATAAAAACCGACGGCTCGAGCGTGGAGCTGCTGGACGAGGCGGCCTACGCAACCTTCCTCGAAGAATAAGCTTCCGACCGCCTGAAGACCGGACCGCACAGACCCCCGCATGCGATTTCTGCCGCACACCGACGCCGATCGCCACGCCATGCTCGAACGCATCGGCGTGGACGATGTGCGCGAACTGTTCACCGATATCCCGGCCGAGTTCCATCTTGCGCCCGGATCGCTGGATCTGCCGCCGGCCAGGCATGAGGCGGCCATCGTGCGCCGCTTCACGAAGGCCGCCGAGGCCAACCGCCATGCCGGCAACACCCGCTGCTTCCTCGGTGGCGGCACCTACCACCATTTCATCCCGGCCGTCGTGGATTATGTGATCTCGCGCGGCGAGTTCCTGACCGCCTACACCCCCTATCAGCCGGAGATCGCGCAGGGCACGCTGCAGACGCTGTTCGAGTTCCAGACGATGATCGCGCGCCTGACCGGCATGGAGGTCGCCAACGCCTCGATGTATGACGCGGCGACAAGCGTCGCGGAGGCCGCGCTGATGGCGCGGCGCGTGACCCGCCGAAGCCGGGTTCTGACCACGGCCTCGGTGAATCCCCGCTACCGCGATGTAACGCGCAACTACCTTTCCCGGCTCGACGGCGACTTCGTCGAGCTGAAGCAGGACGGCTTTGCCACGGACCTGGCGCCGCTGATCGACGCGCTCGACGCCTCCACCGCCTGCGTCATCGTCCAGTATCCGGACTTCTACGGCTCGCTCTACGATCTGGCGCCGCTGCGCGCGGCCTGCGATGAGAACGGCGCGCTGATGATCGTCGCCTTCTCCGATGCCACCGTCTTCGGCCTGATCGCGCCGCCGGGCGATTTCGGCGCCGATATCGTCGCCGGCTCCGGCCAGGCGCTCGGCGTGCCGATGGGCTTCGGCGGGCCGCACATCGGCCTGTTCGCCTGTCGCCAGAAATATGTGCGCCAGATGCCGGGCCGCGTCTGCGGCATGACGACCGACCGCGACGGCAAGCGCGGCTTCGTGCTGACGCTGTCCACGCGCGAGCAGCATATCCGCCGCGAGAAGGCCACCAGCAACATCTGCTCGAACCAGGGCCTGATGTGCACGGCCAATGCCGTCTATCTGTCGCTGATGGGCGATGCCGGCCTGAAACGCGTGGCCGAACGTTCCGGCGCGGCGATGCAGCGGCTGCTGCGCGGCCTGCCGGAAAGCGTCCGCCCGGCGCCCGGCCCCCGGCTGCATGAAACGGTGCTTACCTTTGCCGATGCGGAGAGGCGCGAGCGCTTTCTGAAACGGGCCCGCGAACACGACATCCTGGCCGGCATCCCGCTGGAGAGCTTCGAGCCGCAGCGCACGCCGCGGCATCTGCTGGTGGCCACGACCGAAATGCTCGAGGCGGACGATATCGACGCCTATCTGAGCCTGCTGCGCGAGGCCTGCGATGCATAACGAGTTGCATTCGACCCACGACTATTCCGGGGTTTCCGGCATGCAGCATGAGGAGCCGCTGCTGTTCGAGCATGCGCATGAGCAGGCCACCCCGATCAGCCTGCCCGGCGTGACCGGGGAGCTCCCCGACGACGTGGCCGCCTTTACTCGCCGCCAGCCGGCCGGCATCCCCGGGCTTTCCGAGGGCGAGGCCGTGCGCCATTTCGTGCGGCTGTCGCAATGGAACCACAGCATCGAGACCGGCTTCTATCCGCTCGGCTCGTGCACGATGAAATACAATCCGCGCGTGCATGAGAACCTCGTGCGGCTGCCGGGGCTTGCGCATCTGCACCCGGATCAGCCCGAGGACACCGTGCAGGGGCTGCTGCATCTGCTCTACGAGCTGCAGACATGGCTGGGCGAGATCACGGGCCTGCCGCATGTGACGCTGCAGCCGGCCGCCGGTGCCCACGGCGAGCTGACCGGCATCATGCTGATCCGCGCCTGGCATGACGCGCGCGGCGATACGAGGCGCCGGGTCGTGCTGGTGCCCGATTCGGCGCATGGCACGAATCCGGCCAGCGCGGCTCTGGCCGGCATGCGTACGATCGAGATCCGCTCCGGCGCCAACGGCCGCGTCGATCTGGATGTTCTGCGCCAGCACCTGAACGACGAGGTCGCGGCGCTGATGCTGACGAATCCGAACACCACCGGCATGTTCGAGTCCGACATCGCCGAGATCTGCCGCCTCGTGCACGAGGCCGGCGGTCTCGTCTATGGCGACGGCGCCAATCTCAACGCGCTGGTCGGCATCGCCCGTCCCGGCGACATGGGCATCGACTGCCTGCACATCAATGTGCACAAGACCTTCTCCACGCCGCATGGCGGCGGCGGGCCGGGCGCCGGACCCGTGGCCGTCAACGACAGGCTGAAGCCCTTCCTGCCGACACCGCTGCTGGAAAAGGATGGCGATGTCATCCGCATCGTGCGCCGGCGCGAGCAGAGCATCGGCCCGGTCTTCGGCTCCATCGGCCAGGTCGGCGTGCTGCTGCGCGCCGCGGCCTACATCATGGCCTTCGGACGCGAGCATCTGCACCGCATCGCCGAGGATGCGGTGCTCAACGCCAACTACATCCTGGCGCGGCTGAAGGATGCATACGATGTCCCCTTCCCGGGCATCTGCAAGCACGAATGCCTGCTGACCGACGCCTTGCAGGAGAGGCATGGCGTGAAGACGCTGGACATCGCCAAGCGCCTGATCGATCTGGGCTTCCATCCGATGACGGTCTATTTCCCTCTGATCGTGCATGGCGCGATGCTGATCGAGCCGACCGAGACCGAATCGAAGGCGACGATCGATGCCTTCTGCGATGCGATGCTGGACATCGCCGAGGCCTGCGAGGCGGGAGATACCGAGGCGCTGCATCAGGCGCCGCTGAAGCCGATCCGCCGGCGCCTGGACGAAACCATGGCCGCGCGCCGGCCGGTGCTGGTCTGGCCCGGGGACTGATGCGGATTTCAGCGATACAGCGTCAGATCGATCGGAAACTCGCGGCTCGTCAGCGTCCACGGCGGATTTCGGCGCAGGCCGGAAAGATCGTTGCGCTCCAGCAGCGATGACAGATAGCGCTGATTCTTCCCGATCGCCAGCTGGTAGAGATTGAGCGAACCGCCGAAGAAGGCATCCATGTAGCGATAAACGCCCTGCAACGAATCATCCAGACGCCTCTGCACCATCGCAAAGAAGCCCGGCGTCTTGCGCAGGAAATCCTCGGCCGAGGCATAGCCGCCGTTCGCTGCCTCCGGCCCGGCAAGGCCTGCGGCCACGAACTCCGGATACAGCCGGTCGCGGCATTTCTCCAGATAGCAGCGATCCGACATCTGCGCCAGCAGATCCGCCGTGCCGACCATCTTGCCCAGATGGCGCATCGTCCGATCGTCCACCGGGATGTCCTCGAAGGTGATCTCATAGCCGGTGAAATGCACGATATGACGGCAGATGGACGCGCCATGTCTGAGTCCGATGCTCGGAAGATAGCGCTCCAGAAAGACGGCGCTGCGCGACACATGTCCCCGGGTCAGCTCGGCGCCGTTGCGATGACGGTCGTCGTGCCAGCCGCGCACATAGCCGGCATCGTGAAACAGCGCGGTCAAAATGCCGAGCATCGCACCCGTGGCGCCAAGCTCCCCGCCCTCGCGCTCGAAACCGTAGATCAGCCGGGCCATGGCCAGCGTTACGTCCAGCGTATGCTGCAGATCATGATACGGCGTATCGCAGGCCAGAAAGCCGGGACAGGCGCCGGTGAACAGGCGATGCCAGTCGCGGAAGGCCTGCTCCAGCGGCGCGGTCGAAGCCAGCGGGTAGAGGCGCTGATAGATGTTCAGCACCTCATGCGACACACTCTGCACATCCGTGGTCTGCACGCTGTTGGTGACATCGTAATCCGAACGCCTCAGAGCCAGTGGCATGCGAGCCTCCTCAGTACATCGGCGACAGACCCCGCCACGGGTGATCCATGCTCAGGCTGGCCTGACGCGCATCGAACTGCCAGGTCAGATAGGCCATCCAGGTCAGGTCATTGACCTGGGTCTTCTGGTTCAGCAGCGTCTGCGAACTCTTCCAGTAGCTGACATCGGCGCCGAGCTGCAGGTGATCACTGATCCTCAGCACCGTGGCCAGACGCAGGCTGTAGACCGTTTCCCGGATATGCGAGGCCGGATACAGCAGGCCATTGGGCGCCAGCGGAAAGATCGGGGCGGCGGCCTGGTCATGGCTGCGACGGCCGATGATGCCGTCGAACCTCGCATGCAGCCGCAGTCCCTCGCGCGTCTCGGCATGCACATTCAGACCGACGGTCGTATCGCGCTGCGGGCTGAAATAGCCGCCGTGGCCAAAGGTGAAATGGTTCTGATTGTTCGCATAGCGCTGCCAGTGCAGATAGGGGCCGGCGCTGAGCTGGATGACATCGCCGATCTCAAATCCGTAGGGCACGGTCAGTGCGACCTGGTAATGGCGGTTGGACTGGACATTCACGCCCTCCAGCCATTCGAAGCCGGCCTGATAGGAAACGCCCCAGCGCGTATCCCCGAAGCCGTGGTAGCCGGTCAGCTCGGCACCATTACGCGAGACCCGGCCCCAGTGCTGCCCGGTCGTGGGCTCGGTCAATCCGACATAGGCGAAGATGCGATCGCGCAGCGGCTGGCGGTAGGCCTCCAGCCGGACCTGGCCATGATCGTAGATCCGATCGGTGCCGAGCCGGGCCTTGAACGTGGCCGCAATCGGCCCGCCGACAAAGCCCTGGCCAATGCTGGCATCGTAGCTGGTCCAGCCTTCATGCCGGAACTGGACATCCCATTCGTAGCCCTGAAGATGCGACTGGATCGCAAAGGCATAGGGGCCCGGAAGCTTGAAGCCGACATCGTTCGCGCGCAGCAGCGGGTCGCCGGCATTGATCAGCGTGCGATCCACATGCACGCCAAGCCGGTTGACATCGGAAAAAACATGCGTGCCTGCCAGCGTAAACTTGCGCAGTTCGAACGTGCTCAGCAGCGGCACGGCCGTCGTCGAGCTCTGCACCCGCCGCATGAAGCCTGCGCGCACGAAATCGCTGTCGGCATGCCTCAGCGCGGGGTGATAGGATGCATCGGCCGCGCGCGCCATCAGAAAGAGCTTGCGCTCGAAGTCCATGCGCGCGGTATCGCTGCCACTTTGTTGCTCCAGCACGCCATCCAGCTCGCGCGCCAGCGCCTGCAGGCGATCCACATCGCCGGCCTTCTGCAGGCTGAAATACAGCCCCTTGCCGCTGTCCTCGTCATGCGCCTGGCGATACAGCGCCTCGAAGGCATCGGCGGCCTCGCGATAGCGCTGCGTCTGAAACAGCGCCCAGGCCCGGCCACGCTGCTCCCCGTCATTCAGCGGACGCAGGCCCGCCAGCTCCTCCAGTGCGCCAAGCTGGCAGGCGTAATCGCGCGCCTCGCCGCAAGACCCGGCCAGCAGCGGCAGCACCTCGACCAGCACTCCCGCGGCCTTCAGTCTGTCATGGGAAGCCTCGATGCGCGAGCGCATCTCCCCGAATCGCTTCAGCTCATGCAGCGCCAGGATCTCGCCCTTGATAGCCTCGTCGCTGTCCTGCCACTGGCGGCTTTTCGCGAACAGATCCAGCGCCCGCTCGGGGCGCTTCTGTTCCAGATTCAGCCAGGCCAGCGAACGGGCCAGCGGAGCCGATTTCAGCCGCACGAGCTCCGCGGCCAGCGCATCGGCCTGCGCCAGCAGGACCTGGCGATCGGCCGTCCTGGAAGCCTGATGCATCAGATGCCGCAGCTTCAGCGCCGCCAGACGCTGGCGTTGTTCCGCACTCCAGCCCTTGCTGTCCGCCAGTTTCAGCAAGGCTGCGAATCGCGCTTCGGGAAGCTGCTCGGCCGCATGCTCCAGCGCTTCGATGCGCAGATAGCCCTTGCACTGATGGTGAATCGTTCGGTACACGCGCTCGGCCCGATCCATGGCTCCCCGCTGCTGCCAGGCATCGGCCAGCGCCAGCCGCCGGTACTGATGGCTGCAGTCGAAGCGCTCGGGATAACGGGCATGCATGCGGATCAGCGCCTCCGCCTTCCCGCCTGAGCGGAACAGCTCCACGGCCTGATCGACCTCGGCATCGGCCAGCAGCCGCAGCAGCTCTTCCGGCGGCCGCCAGTCGGGCTGCTGCCGGCGATAGTCGGCGATGCGCGCCCGCACTGCGGCATAATCGCCGCGATGAAACGCATCCCACAGCCATACTTCGTCGACCTCGACAGCCTTATCCTGAGCAGCCAGCTTCTGGGTCTCTTCCCGTCCCTGGACCTTCACGACCGACTTGCTGCTGCGCTCAACCTTCGGCGTCACGACCGGCACCTCGGCCGCAACGCAGACTTGCGGCAGCCACAGGGCCAGCAGCATCAGGTATCCGAACCTCATGTCTATCTCTCCTGTTCCATCCAGGCCAGCCTTGCCAGAAGGCTCAGGCTGGCATCGTAATATGTGATCCCGGGGCGCCATCGCATCGGCGGCAGCGTCGCCTCAAGTCCGGCAACCCTGCGCGCCAGCGCGGCGATATGGGCAGGCGCGGAGAACTCGGGATTGCGATGCAGGCGATTGCTGCGCAGGTCCACCCAGTCGGCAAGAGCCGACGGATCCGGGCCCTCCCACAGCCGCAGATAGGGGTCGAGCAATGCCCGCTCGCCGGCCCAGGCCGCAAACAGCGGCACGCGGATCGCATCATAGCCAAAGCGATGCGGACGTCCCGGGGCCGGATGCACGCGCGCATCCACCCGCACCCAGTCGGCCGTCAGACCCATCTGCCCGAAGCGGGCCGACTGCAAGAGGCGAATGCCGTCCGCGTAAAGCCGTTGCCAGGGGCCCTCGGGATCGGCCTCGGCAAAGTCGCGCAAGGCCGGAAGCAGCAGATAGGAGGGATTGAGAACGGCCCCATGCCGTCCGCCAAAGCCCTTCGCTCCCGGCAGCAGGTAGACGCCGCCGATGGGCAGCTTAACCTGAAGCTTCCGAAGCGAGTCCAGGATGGCCAGCGCCTGAGTGCGGCAGTCCGGCCGCTGCCAGCGGCGATCGGCGCGCAGCAGGGCCCAGGCGATGAGCATGTCGCCATCGGTGGCATTGTTCATGTCCACGATCCCGGACTCCGGACTCCACTTCCAGGCATGCAGCATGTCCGCGCTGCGCAGCTGCAGATGCTTGCTCGTCCAGGAGCGGATGATCTCGAAGCCCCTGCGATCGTCGGCGGCCACGGCCAGCAGCATGCCATAGCCCTGGCCCTCGGAATGGGAAATGCCGCCATTGCCGTTGTCCACGACCCGGCCATCAGCGGTGACGAAACGGGACTTGTATGCCTGCCAGTCGGCCGAAGGCAGTGTTGCCGCCGGTCGCGACGGATGCAGGCCGCAGGCGCTCAGGGCCAGCATCATCAGCCCGGCAAGATACGCCGCAAATGCACGCTCATGCGCCCGCATCGGGGTGGGCCTTGCGGCGATAGCCAAGCAGCAGCCAGCGACTGAGCAGCGACATGAACACGAACAGCACCAGCAGCAGACCCAGCAGGAACAGCGGATACTGGACCGCAAAATATTCCACCCGTTTCAGATAGGGCATCGTCCCGACGTAATAGGTCCGGTTGGACACGGCGGCCGACCAGTAGTCCGGATCGGCCGCATCCACAGCCTGACCCCAGACCAGCACGTCCCCCTGAACATCGTGCATCTCCGGCCACAGGCGAACCAGTCGCTCGACCGCCCGCCTGAGATCGGCGTTCGAGTCGGCCACCAGCAGGCTCAGCGTCCCGGCATCCTCCCCGGCCTGCATCTGCATCAGCACGCCAAGATTCTGCAATTGGAACGACTGTCGCACGGCCGCGGTGTAGTTGGCGGCCTCCCGTTTCTTCTCTTCACTGGCAAGCAGCACCTTCAGCTTCTGACGCACGCTCATCGCGGGCTCGCCCAGCGCGGCCGGGTTGGCCAGAAGCGGGTGCTGAATCTCACCGACCCGGCCAAGATCCACCGGTGTCCGATGCCAGAGATCGGCCTCGACATCCTTCAGCGCGGCCAGCTCGATGCGATTGGTGGCGCTTGCCTGCGGACCGATCTCAAGCCGGGGGATGGGCATGCCGCGAAGCTGCGCCAGCCGCGCGGCCAGCGTCCATGCCGCACTGATCAGATCCGGATCCCCGGCCCGGAAATGGATGGCCACGGGCTTTCCGTCGTCGCCCAGATAGGGATAGCCGGTATTCATCGTCACATTCAGGTTCGGCATCGCCAGATAATGTTCGGCCGCAGGCACCGTGATCGACGAATCCGCGAAGATGCTCAGCTTCAGATTGTCGGTATTGCCGGTCGTGCAGTTCGTCGTCGTCAGCGCATGCATGCGCGATTCGAAACGGAATTCATTGATGCCGGGACGGAACTGATGCAAGGGGATACGGATCAGATAATCGCGTATCATCAGGCCGCGCGGATCCCCCAGCGAGATGCCGCGCAGGAATGTGCCGTTATGGTAGACATTGAGCACCGAATCGGCCCGGAGCGCTGCGCCATAGGAAAAATGCAGCTTCAGATCCACGAGCATGTGTTCGCTGGCGAACAGATCCGGCGGCATCCACAGCCGGATGCGCGACTCATCGGCCAGGCCCGCAAGGTGCATGTCGGAAAAGCCGAGATCGGAAAAGCGGTAGCTGCGGCCTTCGACCACGGCATGCGGCGCCACCGGCCCGGCCGGGTCGGGAAGCACGACCCGGTCGATATCCAGGGCAGCGCTGCGGCCCAGCGGCATGCGCATCGCGGCAAACGCGGCGGCCGCATCGACGAGATCATCCGGAGTCCGGCCCGCCACAAGCAGCAGGATGCGCCCGGCCGTGGAGCGGTTGCTCAGGCTGATCCGGGCGCGGGACGGTGCATGCATCTTTCCCAGAAGCCTCTCGAATTCCGCGTAGGTCCCGAAAACGACCAGATCCGATTCCGGCGCCGTCCGCTCCAGCCCCGCCTCATCCATGCGCACCTGATCGATCACGACGCTCTGATCGCCCGCCCGCAGGGCCAGCCCCTGGGCCAGCAGGCCGCCCGCCTTCAGATGGGCCGCGTCATCGAACAGCGGGGCGAACGCGACATGATAGCTGTCCCAGCTGCTGTATTTCAGCCAGTCGTTCAGTTGCGAAAGATCCTCCGCAATCGGCGCCAGGGCGCCGGCGAGCCGGACATAGGATTCATCGAGATCCACCGAGGTCCACAGCTCCGGGCTTCCCGGATCCTCGCAGACGCTCTTGTAGTGCTGCGCCACCTCGATGCTCAGGCGGTTCAGCCCTCCCTGCACCAGCTGCAGCGGCACATCCACATCGATGACGCCATCCGGAAATCGCGGATCCAGCGCGGCCTGCGCGAAGATGCCGCCGTTCAGACCCAGCCGGATCTGCGAGCGCTCGGCCAGCAGCGCATTGGAATTCGTGAACACCAGATGCACATGCAGCTGCTCGGGACGGATGCGCAGCGGCACGGGCAGCGGCAGGGAAAACTCGGCCTCGGACTGGCGCAGATAGACAAAGCGCCCGGCATCCTTGCGGGCAAAGGCGCGCAGCGGCTTCTGATTCTCCCATGTATCGGCAACGACCTGCTCCACGGCATCCTGGACCAGCGTTTCTCCATTCTGCGCATCGGCATTCATCGTCGCGCCGGCCGCCGTGGCCGTCATCTGCATCAGCAGCAGAGCCGCGATTCCCATCCGGATTGCCATCGTCATTCCCCCGAAGCCGCCATGGCCGCGGATGGCGGCCGGCGGAAGATTGCGAAGCGCGGCCAGACCAGCAGATGCCGCAGCCCGAAGCCGGCGGCGCGCAGCAGAAAGCGCGTTCCCTGCCAGATCGTTGACAGCCCGTTGCGCTCCAGCAGCTGCTGGCGCCAGCGCTCGCTGTCGCCATAGACATATTTGACCGCGGCGCGGCGCTGATGCATGTCGTCAAAATGCAGCGCCACGCCCAGCAGCAGATAATCCTGATCGTGCTCATGCACCAGCCGCTGGCTGACGATGTCGAAATCCACGGCCGAGATGCCCTTCAGCAGCGTGGTCAGATCCCCGCGCTTGCCTCCCAGCCGCGCAAACTGCAATACGCCCCGCTTGCGGGAAATTTCACCCAGCCACGAGGGCAGCCGGATCAGCGCCCCGTCCTCGGTCATGTCCTGGATCAGGCAGGGGATCGTATGGCCCTCGATCTGCACCTGGCTGACCTCGTGAATCGGCACGCGCGGACGCCGGCGAAGCTGGCGGCGCTCGTAGAGCACACCGAGCGCGGCCAGCACGAAGAGCATGTTGTAGCCATTCCACAGCAGCGAGACAAAGGCCATGTCGAAACCGTCCGGCACATACAGCATCGCATGGATGCCGTAGCCGGTCGCCAGCAGCTGCAGCAGAATCAGCAGATAGAAACGCGTGGAATGCGCGGACAGCATGTCCGCATCCAGCGACTCTCCCTTGGGCGTGACCTTGAAACCCCTGCCCCGGGGCCAGAGCAGCGTGCGCAACACCGGCCCGACCAGAAACAGGGACTGCAGGGTTTCATAGATCTCGGATACGAAGACCCAGCGCACGCGCCCGTAAAGCACATTCGTCAGCACGACAACCGCAGCCAGATGCGGGATCAGGTAGAGCAGGATCTCGGCCGGCGTCGCATCGAACAGCGTGATGCCGGTCAACAGCGCCGCGATCGGCGCCAGCAGGAAGATCACGCGCGCGATGGAGAACAGCCAGAAGAAGATGCAGTTGAAATAGGACAGGCGCTGCGCGAAGTTCAGCCCCGGATAGACCAGCGGGCTCTTCAGGCGCAGCAGCTGCACCATGCCCGTGCCCCAGCGGGTCCGTTGCGTGACCAGCGCATCGGTGCTCTCGGCATTCAGCCCGGAAAGCATCGGCCGGTGCAGATAGGCCGAGCGCCAGCCCCGCGAGGCCAGCTCGATCGAGGTCTCGGCATCCTCGACGATCGTCTGCGTGCCGATGCCGCCGATCTCCTCCAGCGCCTTGCGCCGGATCAGGGCCCCGGAGCCGCAGAAGAAGCCGGCATTCCAGTTGTCCATGCCGCGCAGGTTCAGCGTATAGAACATCTCGCCCTCGCCGGGCATGCGCCGGTCCGCCTTCAGGTTCTTCTCGATGGGATCGCGATTGAGCATGAAATGCGGCGTCTGCACCAGCGCCAGCCGGTCATCCTCGAGAAAGAGGCCGACCGTGTTCTCGAGAAAGTCCGCCGTCGGCACATGATCGGCATCGAGCACGGCCACCAGCTCGCCATGGGTGTGCGCCAGCGCCGCATTGATGTTGCCGGCCTTGGCATGCTCATTGCGTGCACGCGTCAGATAGATCACGCCGGTCTCATCGCACAGCTCCTTCAGCGCCCGCTGGCGCTCGCGCGCCCGCTCCGCCTCCGGGCTGCCGCCCTGGCACTTGGCCTCCGTGCCGCCGTCATCGAGCAGATAGACATTCAGCTTCCTGCGGGGATAGTGCATATTCGTCGCCGCCAGCAGCGTCGTGCGCAGCAGCTCCGGTGCCTCGTCATAGGTCGGGATGAAAACATCGACGCTGGGCAGGTCGCGGCGGGACAGATTCACCGGCCTGACCTCACGGCGCAGCGGATGGATGTTGACAAAGGCGCCGAGGAAATACAGCGCCACGGCCATGATCTCGGCGCCCAGCAGGATCAGCGCGCAGATGATCGAGGCCTTGTCGCCGTGCCAGGGAAGCGAGTATTCGGCGCGCCAGATCAGATAGCGCACGGCCAGAAAGCCGCCGATGACCATCAGCACCAGCCGGCTCAGGCGCAGCGGATCCGCATTCGCAGCCTTGCGACGCAGGCGCCAGCGCAGCAGAAGCAGCAGCGCGACCGATGTTGCGCCAAGCACGAGCTGCTCTTCCGGATACAGGTCGATCGCCGCGACATAGACCAGCAGCGCAGCACCCGGCAACCAGAGCAGCAGCGGCGTGTAGGCGCGCAGAACTCCCAGCATCGGTCCTCCCCTTCGTGATCTGCATCACGCAAGCTGCGCATGAGAACCGGGAAGGCATGTGTTGTCAATCACTTTTTGATTAAAGTTGTCTAGTTTTCCTGCCTATTTTCGGATGGCCGGAAGCGGGCTACAGGATGCGGGCCAGCATCTCCTGCAGGATGGCCGGATGTACCGGCTTGGACAGCGCCACCGCCCGCTGCATATCACCGATCTCGGCCAGCACATGCTCGCGATCGTAGCCGGTGACGAACACCACCGGGATGTCCTCCCGGATCTCGCGCATGCGCCGCGCAGCTTCAACGCCGCCCATCTCCGGCATCACGACATCGGTGATCACGGCCCGGTATTCATCGGCATGCTCGGCGAACATCGCCACGGCGCTGGCGCCGTTGTCGGCCACGTCCACGCGATAGCCCACGTCCTCGAGCACCTCGGCCACGGTATCGCGGATGACCTCCTCGTCGTCCACCAGCAGCAGGCGCTCACCGGCGGCGCGCACGATCTCGCGCGCCGTCTCCTCGGCCACATCCGCCGCCTTCGAGATCGGGAAATACAGCCGGAAGCAGGCGCCCTCCCCCGGCCGTGAATCCACCTCGATGACGCCGCCATGGCGCTGCATCGCGCCATAGATCATCGCCAGCCCCAGACCCGTGCCCTCGCCGACGGGCTTGCTGGTATAGAACGGCTCGAAGATCTTCTCGAGCCTGTCCTCGGGAATGCCCTCGCCGTTATCCCGTACCGAAAGACAGGCATAGTCGCCGCCCTCGATCTGGTGACGCCGGATGAAGTCCGCATCGGCCGTGACCCGCTCCAGGCGGATGCGGATGCGCGGCGCCTGCGTCCGATCCAGCGCATCGCGGGCATTGTTGACCAGATTCATCAGCATCTGCTGGATCTGCGTCGTATCGCCGAGGATATGCATCGGCTCCTCGGGCACCTCGATGTCCACACGGATGCTCTCGGGCACGCTGACGCGCGCCAGCCTCGCCGCCTCGCGCACGAAGCCCGCCATTTCGACAACCTTGAACTCGACCGGATCCTGCCGGGCGAAGGCCAGCAGCTGCTTGATCATGTCCGCCGCCTGATAGCCCAGCTTGTCCACGCGCTCGATGATCTTCAGCAGCGCCGGATCATCGCGGACCTTCATCCTGGCCAGGTGCAGATTGCCCAGCATGCCGGCGAGCATGTTGTTGAAGTCGTGCGCGATGCCACCGACGAGCACACCGAGCGATTCCATCTTCTGGCCTTCGAACAGCTTCTCCTCCAGCCGCTGCTGCTCGGTGATATCCTCCTGCACGCCGACGTAGTAGCGGATGACGCCTTGCCCGTCGAGCACCGGCGCGACGGAGACCCGGGCGGTGTAGAACTCGCCGTTCTTGCGCCGGTCGATCATGCGCCCGTTCCACGGCTTGCCCGAGCTGATGCGCTTCCAGAAGGCCTCGTAGAACTCCGGCGGATGCTTGCCGCTCTTCAGCATCCTCGGATTGCGGCCGACGGCCTCGTCGATCGCATAACCGGTGATGCGCTCGAACGCCGGATTGGCGTAGAGGATCGTGCCCTCGGCGTCGGTGATGATCAGCGATTCATGCATATGCTCCACGGCCCGCTGCAGCTTCTGCAGCTCCATCGTGCCCTGCTCCAGCTTCTCGGCCATCGCATCGAAACGCTCGCCGATGCGCCCCAGCTCGTCGAGGCCGCGCACGCCGGTACGC
The DNA here is from genome assembly GCA_964505995.1 of uncultured Zetaproteobacteria bacterium. Taxonomy (GTDB): domain Bacteria; phylum Pseudomonadota; class Zetaproteobacteria; order Mariprofundales; family Mariprofundaceae; genus JAJRVH01. Next base: position 8,301 of record CAZDLB010000013.1, on the reverse strand, counting down.
CGATCCAGCTTCCCCGCAGCCAGCGCGTCCGCGGCGGCCAGAATCCGGCGCATGCGCCGCGTCAGCGCCAGATACGACATCCCCCAGAGCAGCAGCGCCACCAGACACAGGAGCCCGAATACGGAAAGCGCCGCATTGCGCACCTGCACCCGCGCCGCTGCCTTGGCCGCACCGAGGTCGATGCGGGCCAGCATTACGCCGAGTCGCTGCGATCGCAGCTGGCCGGAGGAAGCCGGCAGGCGCACCGGGAAATGCGCCCAGACCGTGTCCCGATCCTCGCTCAGGTGCACATGGCCGCGCGGCTCGCTGCGCGTCCGTTCAAAAAGCGCCGCAACACGGGCCGCTTCCGGCTCGCCGGCGATCTCGCCCACCGCCCTGCCCTTCCAGGCCATGCGCGAGGCCGCCAGCACCCGTCCCTGATCGTCGGCCAGCAGCAGCCAGCGCATCCCCGGCTCGCTGGCCAGGTTGGTGATCTCGACCTCGACGGCCTGCATGTCGTGATGGGACATCGCATATTCCAGATGCGTGGCGGCGCGGTGCATGTCCTGCTGCTGCAGCTGCATGGCCTCCATCTCGATTTCGGCCTGCTGCCGCGCGGATTCGAGATACCAGAACAGCAGGCTGCCGACGAGGGACAGGCCGACCAGCAGCAGCGGCATCAGCAGACGGATCGGCAACCAGCGCATCAGTCCCCCACCACCTTCAGGCAGGCGTCGCTGAAGAATCCCTCAAGCCGGGCCGGACGCAGGATCAGCTTCTTCTCCAGCATCAGTTTCTGCAGCCGTTCGGCCGTGGCCTTAAGCCGCGCGTTCGTCCCCTGCAGCAGCGCCAGATTTTCGGCACGGTCGGGCAGGCTCAGGTCCTCGTATTGCGCCAGCACCTGGTCCGGCTCCAGCTTCAGGCGCGCGCTCATGCGCTGCGCCGCATCCGCGGGCTGGCGTTGCAGATAATCGAGCGCGTCGAACCAGCGCGCGATCAGCGCATGCAGATGCCGCCGCTGCGTCGGCAGCACCTCCCGGCGCACGGCGAGCACATCGACGATCTCGCCCGGAATGCGGCTGGAATCGAACAGCAGCCGGGCACCACGCCGCAGCAGCCGGCTCTTCACCGGCTCGAAGGTGACGACGGCATCGATCTGCCGGCGCACAAAGGCGTCTTCATGCTGGTCCAGCGTCAGTGGCACGATATGGACATCCTCCGGCGCCAGCCCCTGGCTTTCGAGAAAGCGGCTTAGCATGAATGCGCCCAGCGCTGTCGTTTCCACGCCGATGCGCGCCCCCGCCAGCCCGTTGGGCATCTCCGGCCGCGCCAGCACGACATCGGCGCCATCGGATACGTCCATGACCAGCACGATGGTGAGATCCACGCCCTCGCTCTGCAGGCTCAGCGCCTCATCCAGCGTCAATGCGCCGGCCTCGATCGTGCCGTTGCGCAGCCCGCGCATGGTCTCGGTGCTCGAGGGATATTCCACCAGACGCACGCCGTCGGGCAGCCAGCCCAGGGAGCGCGCCAGATACAGCGGCTCGTAGCCGGGCCAGACATTGGTGCCGACGCGCAGCTCGGGCGCCGGCGCCTGGGCGCAGGCGGCCAGGGCGGCAAGGATGCAGCCCGTCAGAAGATATCGAATCCGCGTCAGTATTTTCACGCTGCTCCTGATCTGTCCTGGCCATGCTGGCCGCGGCAGGGGGCCAGTCTAGGCGTTTTGCCGAGAAAAGGGAGTGACTATTGACACAGGCCTGTCGCCGCATCCCCTCGGCGGCAAGGAACAAGCAAGCACCATGCCCGATCAGAGCTCTGCCCGGTCAGAGTTCAAAACGGCCGGACGATGACGAGCACGACGATGGCGATCAGCGCCAGTACCGGCGCCTCATTGAACCAGCGGTAGAACACATGGCTGCGCGTATTGCGACCGGCCGCAAACACGCGCAGCAGATGCCCGCAGTAGTAATGATAGGCCACCAGCAGCGCGACGACGGCGAGCTTGGCCCGGAACCAGATCTCGTCGGCCAGATAATCCCACATCATCCAGGCCAGCGCGGCGCCGGAAATCAGCGTCAGCCACATGATCGGCGTCACAAAGCGGTACAGCCGTCGCTCCATGCCGGCCAGCTGTTCGTGCACCGGGCCTGCCGCGACCATCGCATGATTGACGAAGATGCGCGGCAGATAGAAAAGCCCGGCAAACCAGGAAACCATCATGACGATGTGAAAGGCCTTGATCCAGAGCATGGCGCGAAGCTAGCCAAGAGCGGCGACAACATCAAAAGAGCGGTCTGCGTGGGTGCGATGCTACGGGGAGGCCGGCCGTTCCGGAGCGCTGTCCCGCGCGCTGCAGGCCTGTCATAAGTCCGACAGACTGCTAGCATGGCCGCATGCGCCGGGTGGATCAGATCGAGCCGTTTCGCGTGATGCAGCTTCTGGAACGCGCCAGGGAACTGGAATCCCAGGGACGGGATATCGTGCATCTGGAGATCGGCGAGCCGGACTTTCCGACGCCGGCACCGGTGATACGCGCGGCGCACGCATGGCTGGATTCCGGCGATCTGTTCTACACCCCGTCCACCGGCGCGCCGGCGCTCACGCAGGCGCTGGCCGACTGGTATGCCCGCGAATACGGCGTGCGCGTCGCACCCGAGCGCATCCTCATCACGCCCGGCAGCTCCGGCGCCTTTTCGCTGATCTATGCGGCCCTGCTGGATGCCGGGGAATCCGTGCTGCTCTCCGATCCCGGCTACCCCTGCCAGCGCAACTTCATCCGCCTGGCCGGGGGCGAACCGGTCAGCATTGCGGTCGGGCCTGAGAGTCGCTATCACCTGAATGCCGAGCTGATCCGGCAGCACTGGCGGGCCGGCACGCGCGCCGCCGTGATCATCAACCCGTCCAATCCGACCGGTACGCTGATCGAGCCCGAGGCGCTCGATGCGGCCGCGCGGGCCTGCCGCGAACTCGGCGGCCGGCTGATCTCCGACGAGATCTACCACGGCCTGACCTACGGGACGAAGGCGCCGACGGCGCTTCAGTTCGACGATGAGGCCATCGTCGTCAACGGCTTTTCCAAGCGCTGGGCCATGACCGGCTGGCGGGTGGGCTGGGTCATCGTGCCCGAATCGCTGATCGATGCCTGCCGGCGCATCATGCAGAACATCTTCATCGCAGCGCCGACGCTGTCGCAGCAGGCAGCGATTGCGGCGCTGGAATGCGAGTCGGAAATCGAGGCGATGCGAAAGGCCTACGACGCGCGCCGCCGTTTTCTGCTGGCCGAACTGCCGAAGCTGGGCTTTGACATCGTCGTCGAGCCGCAGGGGGCCTTCTACATCTACGCCGACGTTAGAAAAATCACCGACAATGCCCGGGACTTCTGCTGGCAGGCGCTGGAAGAGGCTGGCGTGGCCATCACGCCGGGCGAGGATTTTGGCCGCCATCAGGCCGATTGCCATGTGCGCTTCTCCTATGCGACCGGCCTGCAGGAGCTCAGGCGGGGCATGGCCCGGCTTCGCCGCTGGCTGGATGAATTAAAGGAGCAGTCGCGTGTCCTCCCTGGAAGAGCTTGAAGCCAACCTGATTCGCTCGCTGAAGCGAAAACAGGAGCCGGCGCAGGGCGAGGAACAGAGGCTCCGGCAGCAGGCGCGCCTGCTTGCGCGCAAGGGGAAACACGCCGAGGCGGCGGATGCCTACGCCAAACTGTTCCAGCATCATCCCGATGATTTCGACCTTCCCCTGCGCGCGGCCCATGCCTTCCTGAAGGCCGACAACAGGGACGCCGCCGCCACCTGGTTTCTCAAGGCGGCCGAGGCCTATGCAAGGCTCCATGCCCCGGCCCAGGCCGCGGCCGCGCTGCGGCTGTACCATGACCTCAAGCCGGACGAATTCGAGGGTCCGCGTCGCATCTTCCGCATCTGCATGCAGCAGGGCGAAAGCGATGCGTCCCTGCTGAAGTTTCTGTCGTCCAGGGATCGGGTCGGGCACAAGCTCAGGGACCATGATTTCTTTGCCGCCCTGGATCCTTCCGCCTTCTTTGCGCTCCTGGATCGCATGAACATCGTCAACCTCAAGGCCGGCGAATACCTGATGCGCATGGGCGAGCAGGCCACCAGCCTCTACATTGTCGCCACCGGCTGCCTGGAGGGATACCTGAATATCGGCGGCCAGCGGACATCGCTGGGGCGCATCGGCGCGGGCGACACCTGCGGGGAGATCGCGTATTTCACCGGCGGCCGCCGAACCGCGGAGGTCGTGGCGCTGGAGCCATCCAGCCTGCTGGAAATGCCCTACCGGCTGCTGGACGAGCTCAGGGATTCCTCGCCTGACATCGAAAAACGCCTGGAGGCCCTGTATCGTTCCCGCATGCTGGTCAAACAGCTGTCGCTGACCGGGGTGTTTGACCGGATATCGCCGGAAGCCCGTCTTGCGATCGCGGAGAAGATGCAGCCCGCAAGCTTCCAGGCCGGGGATGTCATCTTCCAGGAAGGTCAGTCCTCGCAGGACATGTACATGGTCCGTCAGGGCAAGGTAGCCATCAACATCCGAACCCATGGCTCCGAACGCCTGCTGAAAACCATCGAAACCGGCGGGGTCTTTGGTGAAGTCGCGGTTCTTCTGGGCGGCAGGCGCACGGCCACCGCACGCGCCGTGTCGGACTGCTCGCTGATGAAGCTCAGCGGGGCCGAATATGCCCATCTGCTCGCCAGCGCCCCGGAGCTGAAGGACATTCTCGAGGAGCGCAAGGCGGAACAGATGGATGAGACCCGGCAATTCATCCGTCAGGTCAGCCGCATCGAAGGCGACGACACCTGCGAACTCCTGCTCAAGGAGATCTGGGGCTCCTGAGGACGGCCGCAGCTTGGTCGGCAGGCCGTGGCGTGCTAGCTTGCCCGACCGTCATTTCCGGAGCCTGAACCCGGCAATCTTCCGGCAACTGGAGTACCCCTTCGATGTTCAACCTTCTGACCAAGCTATTCGGCAGCCGCAACGAGCGCATTCTCAAACAGCTCTGGCCTGTGGCCGAGCAGATCAATGCGCTGGAGGAATCCATCCGCCAGCTTTCCGACCAGGAGCTGGCCGGCAAGACCGGGGAATTCCGTCAGCGCCTGGAAAACGGCGCCACGCTCGACGAGCTGCTGCCGGAGGCCTTTGCCGTCGTGCGCGAGGCATCCCGGCGCGTGCTCGGCATGCGTCATTTCGACGTGCAGCTCATCGGCGGCATGATCCTGCATCAGGGCAAGATCGCCGAGATGAAGACCGGCGAGGGCAAGACGCTGACCGCGACGCTGCCGGTCTACCTCAATGCGCTGACGGGCCGCGGCGCGCATGTCGTCACCGTTAACGACTACCTGGCCCGGCGCGACGCCGAGCAGATGGGGCGGGTCTACGGCTTCCTCGGCCTGTCCACCGGCGTCATCGTTCACGGGCTTTCCAATGACGAACGCCGCGCCGCCTATGCCTGCGACATCACCTACGGCACGAACAACGAATTCGGCTTCGACTACCTGCGCGACAACATGGCCTTCTCGAAGGACGAACTGGTCCAGCGCGGCCATCATTACGCCATCGTGGACGAGGTGGACTCGATCCTGATCGACGAGGCCAGAACGCCGCTGATCATCTCCGGTCCGGCCGAGGCCGCCACCGATCTCTACGAAAAGGCCGACAGGCTGATCAAGCAGCTCGACGAATCCGATTACGAAAAGGATGAAAAGGACCGGGCCGTCTCCTTCACCGAGTCCGGCATGGAGCATGTCGAGCAGCTCTTCCGCGAGGCCGGCCTGCTGACCCAGGGCGCGCTGTATGATCCGGAAAACGTCAGCCTGCTGCATGCGGCGACGATGGCCCTGCGCGCGAACACGCTGTTCACGCGCGAGGTGGACTATATCGTGCGCAACGATGAGGTCATCATCATTGACGAATTCACCGGCCGCATGATGCCGGGGCGCCGCTATTCCGACGGCCAGCATCAGGCGCTGGAGGCCAAGGAGGGCGTGACGGTGCAGCCGGAGAATCAGACCCTGGCCTCGATCACGTTCCAGAACTACTTCCGCATGTACGACAAGCTCGCCGGCATGACCGGCACGGCCGATACCGAGGCCGAGGAATTCCAGAAGATCTATGATCTCGAGGTCGTCATCGTGCCGACGAACAAGCCGATGATCCGCAAGGATCTGCCGGATCTCGTCTATCGCGATGTCGAGGACAAGTACGATGCCATCGTCCGCGACATTGCCGCCACGCACAAGACCGGCGCGCCGATCCTGGTCGGCACGACCTCGATCGAGAAATCGGAGCACCTCTCCGAACGCCTGAAGAAGCTCGGCATCCGGCATGAGGTGCTCAACGCCAAGCACCATGAGCGCGAGGCCGAGATCGTCGCCCAGGCCGGTCGCAAGGGCGCGGTCACGATCGCGACGAACATGGCCGGCCGCGGCACCGACATCATGCTCGGCGGCAATCCGGACATGCTGATCAGCCAGCTTCCGGCCAAGCTTTCGGATGAGGAGCGCGACATCAAGGCGGCCGAGATCCGGGCCGCCTGCGAGGCCGAGCATCTCGAGGTCGTCGAGGCCGGCGGCCTGCACATCGTCGGCACCGAGCGCCATGAATCCCGCCGCATTGACAACCAGCTCCGGGGCCGTGCCGGCCGCCAGGGCGATCCGGGCGTGACGCGCTTCTACCTGTCGCTGGAGGATGACCTGATGCGCATCTTCGGCGGCGAGAAGATGCAGGCCATGCTCACGCGCATGGGCTTCGAGAAGGGCGAGGCCATCGAGCATCCGTGGGTGACGAAGGCCATCGAGAACTCGCAGAAGAAGGTCGAGGGGCGCAACTTCGACATCCGCAAGCAGCTGCTCGAATACGATGACGTGATGAACCAGCAGCGCGATGTCATCTACAGCCAGCGCCGCGAGCTGCTCGAGGCCGAGGATGTCAGTGATGTCATCGAGGACATGCAGACCGATTTTGCCGAGCGTCTGGCCAGCGAATTCCTCAGCGGCCACATCGAGGAATGGGATCTCGAAGGGCTCAGAGCCGCGCTGCTGGAGCGCCTGACCATCGACGCCTCGCCCGAGGACTGGCTGAAGTCGGATGAGGTCGAAACCGCCGAGGACATGACGCGCTGCATCGTCGAGGCGATGAAGGCGCACATGGCCGCCAAGGAGGCGCTGACCGGATCGGAGCAGATGCGTGCCTTCGAGAAGTTCCTGCTGCTGCAGGTCCTCGACCACCACTGGAAGGAACATCTGCTGGCCATGGATCATCTGCGCCAGAGCGTGGGCCTCCGAGGCTATGCGCAGAAGCAGCCGATCCAGGAATACAAGCGCGAGTCCTTCGAGCTGTTTGCCGCGATGCTGAACAAGATCCGCGAGGAAACGATGCTGGCGCTGCATCGCGTGCAGGTCGAACAGCCGGTCGAGATCGAGCAGCCGAAGGAGCCCGAGAACGTCATCTACCGTCATGGCGACGAGGTCGAGGCAGCCGAGCCGCAGCAGACCTATCGTCGCGAAACGCCGAAGGTCGGGCGCAACGACCCCTGCCCCTGCGGCTCGGGCAAGAAATACAAGCAGTGCCACGGCAGGCGCCGGGCCGCCTGATGGCCGTCCATCCGCCGAAGCTGACGCCGCCGCTGCCGGTTCCGGGATTCCGGGTCGGCACGGCCTCGGCCGGCGTGAAGTCGCCGGAGCTGAAAGGCAGGCGGGATGATCTGGCGCTGATCGTCGCGGATGTTCCCGCCCATGCGGCCGGTGTGTTCACGCAGAACCGCTTTCGCGCGGCCTGCGTGGATCTCGGCGCCGATACCCTGGCCGGTCATGGTGAGGAGATCCGCTGCATCGTCGCGAACAGTGGCAACGCCAATGCCGGCACGGGGGAGCGCGGCCTTCAATGGGCGCGGGAGCTCATCGCGCTTGGCGCGCAGGCTGCCGGCTGCGATGCGAATCGCGTGCTTTCGGCCTCGACCGGCGTCATCGGCACGCCGTTCCCGATCGAGCGCATCGCGGCTGTCATGCATGAAGCCGCCGCATCACTGAATCCGGATGGATGGGCCGATGCGGCCGAAGCGATTCGCACAACCGACACCTTCCCCAAGTGGGCCTCGAAGAAAATCGGGGAATTCACGATCACCGGCATCGCCAAGGGCTCCGGCATGATCCACCCGAACATGGCGACGATGCTGGCCTTCGTCGCCACCGACGCGCCGATCGAGCATGCGCGGCTGCAGCCGATGCTCAGGCGCGCCGCCGAGCGCTCGTTCAACTCGATCTCGGTGGACGGCGACACCTCGACGAACGACACGCTCTACCTGCTTTCCTC
>CAZDLB010000012.1:14058-23289 GCA_964505995.1 uncultured Zetaproteobacteria bacterium | reverse complement strand
AAGGGCTGTGCGCAAATCATCGACGAAGCCGCCGGGGTCCTGCGACGGATCCATGATGGCCAGCGAGCTTCCCCGGTAGGATGTCACGAAAGCGCGTCCGTTGCCGGACGGATCCTCAAGCAGAGAGCATGTTCCGGGACTGGAAGCAAAAAGGCCGTAAGCGGTGAGCTTACGGCCCGGATTGGCAATGCGGCGGAAGATCACGTCAGCGATGCCGCGTTATGGATTTACTTGAACTTGCGAACAACCACGGAGGCGTTGGTGCCGCCAAAGCCGAAGGAATTGGAGACCGCAACGTTGATTCTGGCCTCGCGCGCTTCGTTTGGCACGTAGTCCAGATCGCACTCCGGATCGGGATTCTCCAGGTTGATCGTCGGCGGGACGATGCCGTGATGCACGGCCAGCACCGTGAATCCAGCCTCGATGCCGCCGGCCGCACCCAGCAGATGTCCGGTCATCGACTTCGTGGACGACACCATCAGGCCGCTCTTCGCATGATCGCCGAAGACCGACTTGATGCCCTGGGTCTCGCAGATGTCGCCCTGCGGCGTGGATGTGCCGTGGGCATTGACGTAATCCACCTCGTCCGGGCGAATACCGGCCGCAGCAAGCGCGGCCTTCATGCAGCGGGCGCCGCCCTCGCCTTCCGGCGCCGGAGCGGTCATGTGATAGGCATCGCCGGACATGCCATAGCCGACAACCTCGGCGAGGATCTCGGCGCCGCGGGCCTTCGCCGACTCCAGCTCCTCGAGCACCAGCACACCGGCGCCCTCGCCCATCACGAAGCCGTCGCGATCCCTGTCCCAGGGACGGGAGGCGCGCTCTGGTTCGTCATTGCGCGTGGAAAGCGCCTTGGATGCGGAAAAGCCGCCGATGCCGAGCTCGCAGACGCAGGCCTCGCAGCCGCCCGCGATCATCGCATCGGCCGCACCCGTGGCGATCAGATCATAGGCATCGCCGATCGCATGCGTGCCGGTGGCGCAGGCGGTCACGGTCGCAGAATTCGGCCCCTTGGCGCCGGTACGCATCGACACCCAGCCCGATGCCATGTTGATGATGGTCTGCGGGATGAAGAAGGGCGAGATCTTGCGACGCCCGCCCTGTTCATAGGCCCGCATCGTCTTCTCGATCATCGGCAGTCCGCCGATGCCCGAACCGATGATGACGCCGACGCGTTCGGCGTTGTCCTCGTTGATCTCCAGACCCGAATGCTCAAGGGCCATGTCCGCCGCGGCGACGCCGTAGTGGATGAAGGTATCCATCTTGCGGGCATCCTTGCGGTTGATGAAGTCCTCGACATTGAAGTCCGGCACCTCGCCGGCAATGGTACAGGGCATGTCCGCAGCCTCGGCATCGAAGCGCGTAATGCGCCGGATGCCGGACTTTCCCGCCACCAGGTTATCCCAGGTTTTGCGGGTACCCGTACCCAGCGGGGTGATCAGACCCACCCCGGTGACAACAACGCGTCTTGTCATATGGATTATTCGGCTTTGGCTGCGATGTAATCGATGGCGTTCTGCACGCTCTGGATCTTCTCGGCATCCTCGTCCGGAATCTCGACACCGAACTCTTCCTCAAAGGCCATGACGAGCTCCACGGTGTCCAGAGAGTCTGCGCCAAGATCGTCAACGAAAGAGGAATCCGGGGTGATTTCACCCTCATCCACGTTCAGCTGATCGGCAACGATCTTGATGATTTTGGCTTCGATTTCTGCAGACATATGTCCTCCCGAAATATGGTTATCAATTGGTGCGGCTTCTATCACAGTGAACCGACCCGCACAAGCCTGAACACTCCCCATTTTCTGGTTTCCAGAAAACGGAATAACTCTACGTTTTTCGGTCGGCCGGGCCAGATTTTTCTGAGCCCTTCTCCGGATCATTCCGGAGCCGCCGAAGGGACGCTACATGTACATGCCGCCGTTGACGTGCAGCACCTGTCCGGTGATGTAGCCGGCATCGTCGCTGGCCAGGAATGCCACGGCCGCGGCGATGTCCTCGGGCGCGCCCAGGCGCCCCAGCGGAATCTGTCCGGCCAGCGACTTGTGCGCCTCATCCCCAAGCTCGGCGGTCATGTCCGTGGCGATGAATCCGGGGGCGACGGCATTGACCGTGATGCCGCGCGAGCCGATCTCGCGCGCCAGCGAACGCGTCATCGCATCGATGCCGCCCTTGGAGGCGCAGTAGTTCAGCTGACCCGGATTCCCCATCGAGGCGACGACGGAGGAGATGTTGATGATGCGACCGAACTTCGCCTTCATCATCGGCCGGAGCGCGGCCTGCATCGCATAGAAGACCGAGGAGAGGTTGGTATCGATGACCTGCTGCCACTCCTCCGGCTTCATGCGCATCGAGATGTTGTCACGCGTGATGCCGGCATTGTTGACCAGCACGTCCAGCCGGCCGTAATGCTTCGCCGTTTCGGAAACCAGCCCCTGTACCGCGTCCTTGTCGGAGACATCCACGGCCCGGGCCAGAATCTCAACGCCCGCCTCGGCGCGGATTGCGTCAGCCGCCCGCTCGATCGTGGCCTGATTCGTGCCGCAGATCGAGAGATCATATCCTTCTGCGGCCAGACGCCGGGCGATGGCATGGCCGATGCCGCGGCTGGCCCCGGTAATCAATGCAACCCTGTTCTCGGAACTCATGTCTCCTCCCTTATTCGGCCTGCATGGCCTGAATCGCTGCCTTAAGCTGATCCGGATCGGCCAGCGTACGTACGGCAAGATCGCGCTCGATGCGCTTGCACAGACCAGCCAGCACCTTGCCCGGTCCCATCTCCACACCGCGATGGACCCCGGAACGGCGCAGCCGCTGCACGGTCTCGGTCCAGCGCACCGGCGAAGTCAGCTGATCGACCAGGGCCTTGCGGATCTCCTCGGGCGTTTCCTTCGGGCCAGCGTCGGCATTGCTCCACACCGGACAGGCCGGCTTCTCGATGCGGACATCCTTCAGCCGCTCACGCATCGCCTCGGCGGCCGGCTGCATCAGCGGCGTATGCGACGGAGCACTGACTGCCAGCGGCAGCGCACGCCTGGCCCCGGCTTCCGTGGCCAGAGCGATCAGCCGCTCCACGGCCCCGGCATGCCCGGCCACGACGAGCTGCCCGGGGCAGTTGTAATTCGCGGCCCAGACCCTTTCTTCGTCCGACGATGCCTGCTCGCAGAGCTCCTCGACGAGTTCATCCGCAAGTCCCAGGATCGCGGCCATGCTGCCGAGGCCTGCCGGCACGGCGAGGCTCATCTGCTTTCCACGAAACGCGACCAGCTTCACGGCATCGGAGAAATCCAGCGCATCGGCGGCCACCAGCGCCGAATACTCGCCCAGCGAATGGCCGGCCGCATGATCGGGGTTCGGCCCTCCGGCCTGCTGCCACAGTCGCAGCATGGCCGTCGAAGCCGTCAGCAGCGCCGGCTGCGTGAATTCCGTCTGCCCCAGTCGCTCCTCGTCCTGCAACAGCTCTGCCATGTCGTAGCCGAGCGCATCCGAGGCTTCCTCCAGGGTCCGAGTGACCACGGCCTCGCCGGAAAACGCATCGAGCATGCCCTTGAACTGCGAGCCCTGTCCCGGAAACAGAAATGCGATTGTCATGCCAGTCCCCTCAATGATTCCTTCGTGAACCTACTTGCTCCAGCGCAGCAGGTTGGCGCCCCAGGCAAAGCCACCGGCGAAGGCTTCCAGCAGGATCGTCTGCCCCGCCTGAAGCCTGCCGCGGCGGTAAAGATCGTCCAGCGCCAGCGGGATGCTGGCCGACGAGGTATTGCCGTGCTCGGCAACCGTCGTGGAAACGCGATCCATGTCCATGCCGAGCTTCCTGGCCGTCGCCTGGATGATGCGGATATTGGCCTGATGCGGCACCAGCCAGTCGATCTGATCCTCGCGGACATCGAACCGTTCCAGAATCTCGCCGACGACCTCGCCGAGCTTGGTCACGGCGACGCGGAAGACCTCATTGCCCTTCATCTCGATCGCCGCGACCCCGGCCGCATCGATATCGAAGTCCGGAGCGTCGGGACTGGCGCCCGGGTGCGGGTGATGCGCCTTGAGAAGATCGCGGTAACTGCCGTCGGCATGCAACACCGAGCCGATCACGCCGCCCTCTTCCTCCCGCGCCTCGAGCACCACGGCGCCGGCGCCATCGCCGAACAGCACGCAGGTGGAGCGATCCTTCCAGTTGACGATGCGGCTCATCGCCTCGGCACCGATCAGCAGCACGCGCCGGAACATGCCCGCGCGCATCATGCCATCGGCAACGGCAAGCCCGTAGACGAAGCCCGAACAGACGGCCTGGATATCCCAGGCCGGAAAATCCTTGCCGCCGAGCTTGGCCTGGACGATGGTCGCGGTGGCCGGAAAGACCATGTCCGGCGTCGTCGTTGAAACGATCAGGGCGTCGATATCCTCGATGCCGATGCCGGCATCCTTCAGTGCGATGCGCGCGGCCTCCACGGCCATGTCGGACGTCATCTGGTCCCCGGCGACGATATGGCGCTTGCGGATGCCGGTACGCTCGACGATCCACTGGTCGCTGGTGTCCACCATCGTTTCAAGCTCGGCGTTGGTCAGGATGCGCTCGGGCAGGTAGCTGCCGATGCCGGTCAGATGCGTGAACATCATGCTTCCAGGGACTCCTGAACCGATGTCGTAATGCGTTCGATCAACTGCTCCCCCACCTCCCTGCAGGCAACGCCGACGGCATTGGCAAAGGCGGATGCATCCGCCGAGCCATGGCTTTTCACGACGATGCCGTTCAGTCCCAGCAGCGGTGCGCCATTGTACCTGCCGGGATTCACCTTGTCCTTGAATCGCTTCAGCGCGCGGCTGGCCAGCGCCGCACCGGTCCTGGCCAGCAGGCCGGAGGTCAGTTCATCGCGCATGTTCGAGGCCAGAAAACGGGCCGTACCCTCGATGGTTTTCAGCGCCACATTGCCGACGAAGCCGTCACAGACGATGACATCCACATCCTTGCTGAACAGCTCCGTGCCCTCGACATTGCCGATGAAGTTCAGCGGCATTCCGGAAAGCTGACTTGAGGTCAGCTTGATGACATCCGTCCCCTTGATGTCCTCGCTGCCGATATTCAGCAGGCCGACGCGCGGCGATTCCAGGCCCTCGGCGGCCTGCATGTAACAGGATCCCATGATGGCGAACTGCACCAGATGATCGGAGGTGCAGTCGGTGTTGGCGCCGGCATCGAGCAGCAAGGTGCAGGTCCCCTCATCCGAGGGCAGCAGCGACGCAATCGCCGGACGATCGATGCCGGGCAGGGTTTTCAGCACCAGCTTGGAGATCGCCATCAGCGCGCCGGTATTGCCGGCGCTGACCAGCGCATCCCATTTCCCGTCGCGCACCAGCCGGGCGCCGATATGGATGGATGAATTCTTCTTGCGCCGCAGTGCCACCGACGGCGAGTCGCACATGTCGATGACGTCGCTGCACTCGACAAGCTCGACCCGCTCACTCAGGCACCGTGCCTGGAGCATCGGAGCGATCTTCTCGGGCAGACCGACGATACCGAGCTGCAGCCGGCCCTCGGCCACATCCCGGCCGGAAGCCAGCAGCTCCAGAGCCTGAATGACCATGTCCGGGGCTTCATCCCCGCCATGGCCATCCACAAGCACGCGAACACCCCCGCCAGCGACAGGGGTGTTCACGGAAACTTCGCTCTCTCCGGAGACTTCAGTCAAGGGGCGTATCCGCGCCGACGTCGTTGGGCGGTCCCGGATCAGTCCTCTTTCGGCGCCGCAACCTCGCGGCCCTTGTAGTGACCGCAATGCGGGCAGGCGTGATGCGGGCGCATCATCTCACCGCACTCGGGGCATTCGCTCATGCCGGCCACGGTAATATGATCGTGAGCCCGACGCATATTGCGCTTGGAAGCACTCGTCTTTTTCTTTGGAACTGCCATCTCTTTACTCCTTCCCCATCGGGGGTCTTATGCGTCCAGCTTCAATGCAGCCAGTGCTGCAAACGGATGGTCGCCATTCGTCTGCCCGCAGCTGCAGCTCTGCTCGTTGAGGTTGCATCCGCACTGCGGACACAGACCCTTGCAGGCATCGCTGCATACCACGTCGGCCTGCCAGGCCAGCCAGACGTCCTCCCGCAGGACATCCGGCAGGAAGATCTCACCGGGTGGCGAAAGATAGTCGCAATCGCTGTGATCATCCAGCGGCCGGGCGCCAAGCTGGTAATCCCGTTCGGTCTCACCGCTCACCGCCCAATCGAAGAACGCATTGCAGCGACTGCACTGGCGCCGGATATGACCCTGCCAGAAGCCATGCAGCCGGTACACATCGCCGACCGGTTCCAGGCTGAACTGCCAGTGGATATCGTCTTCCAGGTCCCTCAGGGCCTCGATGACGCCCAGCGAACGATCCTCCAGCAGCCTGGCCGGCACGAGAATGTCCCATCGCCTTCCCGCCGCGGGCAGGCCCTGCAAGTCCACATGCCACTCGCCGACCATGCGTTCCTCCTGACGACAAACCGCTCCCGGTTTGCAGGCAGCGCGCATTATCGTGACTGACCCTGAAGGGTCAAGCCCCGTCGAGTCCGCGTTTTTCGCTGTTTTCCGAGCCGGAGTCGCGCAAGAGGTGGTCCACCAGATCCATGCAGCCCAGCGCCGGATTCGCGTCGCCCAGCCGCTGCCACAGCCCGGCCAGGGCCCGACGCTGGGCAGCAGCCGGAGGTTCGCCGGCAAGCAGCGGCCGGATGTGCCGCAGGATGTTGTCGCTGGTGCACTGTTCCTGAATCAGCTCCGGCATCACCGGCTGATCATCGAGAATGATGTTCGCAAGCCCGGCGCAGTTCAGCTTCACCAGCCGGCGAGCCAGAAACATCGTCAGCGGCGAGGAGCGATAGACCAGCACGGTCGGCACGCCCCAGAGCCCCAGCTCCAGTGTTGCCGTCCCCGAAACCGCGATGGCCGCATCGGCGCGCAGCGCATAATGCGGATGGCGTCGCTCGATCGCCCGGGCTCCGGCCCTCCACAGCGGCTGCAATTCCCTCTCGCGGAGCCCCGGAGCCACCGGTGTGACAACCACAAGCCCGGGATCGGCGGACCGGAGTAGTTCCACGACCTCGGCCAGGATATCCAGATGCGCTGAAAGCTCCTGTCTGCGACTGCCGGGAAGAACGGCCAGAACCTTCTGATCCGCAGTCAGGCCAAGCCTGCGCCGGAATTCATCGCGATCCCATCCTTCGCGGCAGGCATGGGCACTGGGGTTGCCGACATAGCGGGCCCTGATGCCATGGGCCGCAAACCAGTCGGGTTCAAACGGCAGGATGCAGGCCAGCGCATCCTGGGACTGCCGCAGCTTCCTCACCCGCCAGCTTCCCCAGGCCCAGAGCTTGGGCGCGATATAGTGCAGCACCGGAATCCCGATGGCCCTGAGCTTGCGCCCAAGCCGCATGTGAAAAGCGGAGAAGTCCACAAGCATGGCAACCCGGGGCCGGTACTCGGCGCACCAGTTCAGGATCGAGCTCTCGATGCGTCGGATCCTTCCGAGGTTCGCAAGCACATCGCTTATGCCCATGACATTGACCTCGGACATCGCATGCAGGGCCTGACAGCCCGCCGCCTCCATCGCAGGACCCGCGATACCGCAAAGCCGGAGATCGGGGTGGTGCCTGCCAAACTCCCGGGCCAGTTCCGCAGCGTGCATATCGCCGGAGGCCTCGCCGGCGCTGATCAGCGCGAATCCCTCTCGACTGCTTCCGATCGGACTCACCCCCCGGCTTCGCTCTGAAGACCGTAGACCGAGATGCCGAGCTCGTTGGCCAGATTCAGGAAACGCGGCCGTTCGATGATCAGCGTCAGGCCTGCCTCGACGGCAAGCAGATTGCAGCCGGAGGCGTGCATGCACTCCAGCGTATCCGGACCCACGGCCGGCACATCGAAGCGCAGATCCTGATTCGGCTTGGCCACCTTGATGACCGCAGCCTTACCGCTGCCGAGCGTCCCGCCTCGGCGAATCGCCTCATCGGTTCCTTCGATCGCCTCCACGGCCAGCACGGCATGATCCTGGACGATGATCGTCTGGCCGATGTCCAGAGCCGCGACCCCCTTGGCCTGAGAAAAGCCGAACTGCATTTCGGAGTCCCGTCTCATGGCCTTTGGCCCGGCCAGATGTCCTGAGCCTGCGAGCATGTCGCCGGCGTATTCGATCTGCGAGATCAGCGTCAGGCCTTCCTCGGCCAGCAGATCCGCAATGGTATTGAGGATGGTATCGTCGCGCCTGTCCTTCAGGCGCATCAGCCCCTTCACCGCGGTCAGATCCGGACGGAAATTGCGGAACAGGTGCAGCTTGCGAACCTTGCCGGCCATGACGACCTCGCGGACACCGGCGCGTTTGAAGGCCCGGATCATGCCGCCAACCTGGCCGACATGCAGCCAGCAGGTCGAAGCCACGAGTTTCTCGATGGCCGGGTCCGTTTCCTCCCGCGCGGCCACGCAATGCACCTCGTGACCGGCCCGTTGCAATTGCCCGGCCAGCTCCAGCGGAAAATGGCCGTAACCCGCAATCAGGCCGATCCGCGAGCCCATGGATTCAGCCCGACTCCGTGTCCCTGCGATGCAGGGTCATGGCGCCCCGGGTATCGCGAATGAAATCGACCAGATACCGCGCCTGTTCGTCGTCACCGGCCAGCTTTTCGGCCTCGGCGAGCCGCTCCTCGCGCCGGCCCGGTTCCTGCAGCAGCAGACGGTAGATCTCCTTCAGCCTAGAAATGCGGGAGCGATCGAAGCCACGCCGTTTCAGACCCACCAGATTCAGGCCCACCAGCGTCGGGCGATAGCCGCCGGAAACCATGCAGAAGGGCGGCACATGCTTGTTGACGCCGGCCGTGCCGCCGATCATGCAGTAGCGCCCGATATGCAGAAACTGGTGAATGGCTGCAAGCCCGCCGATGATGGCGCCGTCATCCACGGTCACATGACCGGCCAGCGTGGCGCAGTTGGCCATGATGACCTCGTTGCCGAGGATGCAGTCATGCGCCACATGCGCATAGGCCATGAACAGGCAGTTGCTGCCGATCTTCGTCAGCATGCCGCCACCCTCGGTTCCGGCATTGACCGTGACATTCTCGCGAAAGGTATTGTGATCGCCGATCACGACCTCGGATGGCTCGCCATGATACTTCAGATCCTGCGGCTCGGCGCCGATGCTGGCAAACGGAAAGATGCGATTATGGGCACCGATCGTCGTGCGCCCGGAGATCACGACATGCGAGATCA
>CAZDLB010000012.1:0-13958 GCA_964505995.1 uncultured Zetaproteobacteria bacterium | reverse complement strand
ATGCGATTATGGGCACCGATCGTCGTGCGCCCGGAGATCACGACATGCGAGATCAGCTCGCAGCCATCGCCGAGGCGAACATCGGGGCCCACGACGCAGTACGGCCCGATGCGGACTCCCTCTCCCAGTTCGGCCGCGGGATCCACGATGGCCGTCGCATGAATGCGGGCGCTCATGCCTCGTCCTGGGCAACCAGCGTGGCCATCAACGTGCCCTCGCAGACAAGCTCGCCATCCACAAAGGCCTCTCCCCTCAGCTTCCACATATGGCCACGGCGTCTCAGACAACTCAGCTCGAAGATGACCTGATCGCCGGGACGAACGGGCTTGCGAAAACGGACGCCGTCGATGGCGGTAAAGTAGACCAGAAATTCCCGATCATCCTCGACCGATTCGAAGGCCAGGATGCCGCCGGCCTGAGCCATGGCCTCGACCAGCAGCACGCCGGGCATGACCGGATGCTTCGGAAAATGGCCGGTAAACTGCGGCTCATTGAAGCTCACGTTCTTCAGCGCCCGGATCGAGGTTTCCTTCTCGAAATCCAGCACCCTGTCGATAAGCAGAAACGGATAGCGATGCGGCAGCCGGTCCATGATGTGGTCGATGTTCAACGTTGGCATGTCATTCTCCTGTTTCCCTGCAATCTGCATTGGTCATGAAACTCATCCCTGCTGCCGGATCAGTTCGGGCAGGCGGCGCATGGCGGCCATGATGCGGAGCCAGAGCTTGTGCGGCATGGCCGGCGTCCCGGCATAGGTTCCGCCAGCTTCGAGATCGCTGATGACACCGGACTTGCCGGCAATGCGGCAGCCGTCGCCCACATGAATATGGCCCGCAAAGGCGCTGTGGCCACCGACCTGGCAGCCGCGGCCGATCGTCGTTGAGCCGGCCACTGCCGTAAGCCCGGCCATGACCGTATGCTCCCCGATGACCACATTGTGGCCGATCTGCAGAAGGTTATCGAGCTTGGCACCGCGGCGGATCACCGTATCGCCCAGAGCGCCACGGTCGATACAGGCATTGGCGCCGACTTCGACGTCATCCTCGAGGATCACGCGCCCAACCTGCGGAATCTTCAGATGCTCCTTGCCGCTCCAGGCGTAGCCGAAACCATCCGCCCCGATCACCGCGCCCGGCTGCAGGATTACACGATCGGCGAGAACGCATCCGTAAGCGACAACCGCGCGGGCCATCAGATGACAGCGCGAGCCGATGCATACGTCCCGTCCGATGATGCAGCCGGGTTCAATGATGGTTCCGGGACCGATCGAGACACCGGCCTCGATCACCGCTTGCGCACCGACATCGACATCCTCGGCAAGCCTGGCCGTCGGGTCGATGATCGCCGAAGGGTGCCTTCGGCCGGCGGACTCCGGCTGCGGATGGAAGTGCCGCTGCACCAGTGCAAAGGCCAGGTACGGGTCGCGGCAACGGATCACATTGAGATGTTCAGGAGCCGCAACCTGTTCGTCGAGCAGCACGACTCCGGCAGTGGTTGTCTGCAATTCGCGCCGATATTTCGGATTGGCCAGAAAGGAGGCCTCCTCCGGGCCGGCATCCCTCAGCGTGCTGATGCCCCGGATCCGGACATCGGACTTCCCCTCTAGCCGGCCGCCGACGAGTTTGGCGATATCCGCCGCAGTAATCGCTTCCACGCGCGCTTACTTGGCATCAAGAAGCTTGGTGATCTCGGCCGTGACGTCATGCTTGGGATCGACATACAGGAAGGCGGACTTGGCCATGATCAGATCATAGCCATGCTTCTTGCCGAAATCCTTCATGACCTGCTGGAACTTCGAGCCGACATTCATGTCCAGCCGGTTCTTCTCCGCAACCAGCTCCTCCTGGGCATCCTGCTGCTTGCGCTGCAGATCCTTGCGCATGTCCTTGAGCTGCTGCTGCTTGTCCGCCAGACGATCCGGCGACATCGCCATGGACTGGCCCATCAGGTCCTTTTCGGCCTGATTGATCTTGTCCAGGAGCACATTCAGCTCCTTCTGCTTCTTCGACTTCAGCGCCTCCAGGCGCTTGATACCGGCCTGGTAATCGCGCGTGTTCTCCACCGCGCTCTTGACGTCCACGTAGCCAATCTTCAGATCGGCCGCCTGAGCGGGCAGCGTGCCCGCCAGCAGACCGGCGGAAAGCAGGATTGCGGAATAGAATGCCTTGAATCTCATGTCATGTGTCCTCTGTCAGAATGATCCGCCCAAGGCGAATTCGAAGTTTCGTTCAATATCACCCGGCAGCTTGCGCAGCGGGAAGCCCCAGACGAAGGCAATCGGCCCGACGGGGGATATCCACTCGATACCGAAGCCTGCCGAAAAACGCAGGCTGGATAAAGAGAATCGTTCCTCGATGTTGATGGCCTGATTGCCCACCGTGGTTGCAACCTTGCCCCATACCGTACCCGTATCCGCAAACAGCACCAGACGGAAGCCCGGGGTGTTCATGTAGGGAAATGGAGCAAACAGGTTCAGCGAGGCCCTCAGCTGGCGATCGCCGCCGACGGCCTCGCCATTCTGATCGCGCAGCGAAATGCCGTAGGAATCAAAGCCGCGGATGCTACCGATGCCACCCATCGAATAGCGGCGGGACAGCAGGATCTCCCGTCCGGCAATGGGGTTGATCATCCGGGCATTGAAGGACGGGTTGAAGACGATGTCCTGCTTCTCTCCAAAAGCAAAATATCCAGCCGTCGAAACTTCCGCCTCCCAGAAACGGTTGTTTCCTCCAAGCCCAGCTATGCTTCCCCGGATGTAATCATAATGCCCGGAGGCGGGCGCAATGGCCCGGTCTCTGCTGTCCCAGCTCAGCGTCTGGTTCAGCTCGCCGATCGTCTGGGTGCCTTGCTGCGCCCGAAGCAGCAGCGATGCGTTCGCCGCGATGCCAGATAGCGTGGTCGAACTGTACTGGTAGCCAATATTGTATCGCAGATGATCGCCAAGCGGAATCCCGAAGCCAATTCCACCACCCTGTGAATCCTGGCGATAGGAAACTGTGGCCAGGGGATCGGTCTGATTCTTGTAGAGATTGACCGAGGCGCTGAGGTTCTTCCCCAGGAAATACGGGTCAGTGAAGCTGGCAGTATAATTCTGGGTCAGGGAGCCGAACGTGCCATTCAGGCTTCCCTGATAGCCCTTCCCAAGAATATTGTTCTCCGAGATCTTGGCATTGAAGATCATCTTCTCCAGCTGTGAGTAGCCGATACCGAAGGAGAATGAACCGGACTTCTTCTCGGTCATGTCCAGCTTCATGTCGACCTTGTGCTCATCGGAACCACGCGGCAGGGAAACGCGCACATCCTCGTACAGCGGCGAGCGCTTGAGCTCCTCCTTGCTCCGGCGGATCTGGCTGGCCGAATAGCGTTCGGCCTCCGACTGCTTCAGAACGCGCCGGATGACATGATCCTCGGTCTTCTCATTGCCGGCGATCTCGATGCGCTCGACATAGACCTCCGCCCCCTTCTCAATGTCGAAATCGATCGCCACCGTATGATTGGTCAGATCCCGGTGAAACAGCGGTGTCACGGTTGCAAAGGCGTAGCCTTCATCGCCGACGCGATCGGTGATTGCGGTGACGGACTCCTGCAGCTTCTGCAGCGAATAGACCTCGCCCTCCTCCAGCTTGATCAGTTCCTGCAGCGTCTTTTCATCCGGAACGATGTCCCCCTTCAGCTGCAACGATGAAACCCGGTATTGTGCCCCCTCGTCGATGGCGAAGGTCAGATCAAAATGGCGCTTGTCCTCGCTCATGGACAGGCGGCTCGACTCCAGCTTCGCGTCCAGAAAGCCATGGTTCTGATAGTACTGCAACAGCAGCTGGCCGTCGGCACCGAAGCGCTTGCGATCAAAGACATCCCGATCCGTGAACCAGGAGATCAGATCCGAGCGGCGCGACGCAATCGCATCGGCCAGCTCACCATCCGAGAAGGCCTGGTTGCCGATAAACGCGATGCGCTGGATGCGCGTCACATCCCCCTCATCGATGCGGATATCGAGATCCACGCGACCATCCTTCAGCGGATGCGGGATGAATTCCACCCGGACCTGATAATAGCCCTTTTTCAGATAGCCCTTGCGGATGGTGTTGCGATCGGCATTCATCAGCGCCGGACTGAGCACGTATCCGGGCTTGAGTTTCAGCCTGAGCCGGAGGTCCTTGCTCTTGACCTCCTCATTGCCGATCAGGTTCACCTTGGCGATGAGCGGATATTCCTCGACACGAACCTTCAGCCGCACGCCCTGTTCGGAACGGACACCCTCGACGCGCACATCCCTGAAATCCCCGCTATGGTACAGTCGGCGGATATCCCGGCTCAGCGTTTTCCTGTCCAGCGGCAGACCGGGACGGGTATCCATGCGCGCCAGGATGGTTTCCTTCTCGACAAAGCGATTGCCCTCCACTTCGATGGAAAGCACACGGGGGGATTCCCCGGCCAGGCCGTTCTGTGAGCTCAGCAGCAGCAAGAGCACCAGCGGCAGTATCCAAGCCTTCAAACGCATCCTATCCCCTGAATAAACGCGAGATATCGTTGTAAAATGCAAAAATCATCAGGGCAATGATCAGCACCAGCCCGATGGCCTGTGTTAGCTCCATGATCCTGGGCGCCAGTGGCCGCCCCCGCAGTTTCTCCAGCCCAAGATAGAGCAGGTGTCCCCCATCGAGGATCGGCACCGGCAGCAGGTTCAGCACGGCCAGGTTCACGGAGATCAGCGCCAGAAAGGACAGGAACGAAACCAGTCCAAGCTCGGCGGTCTTGCCCGCCAGTTGCGCAATCGCAATCGGCCCGCCGAGGTTATC
Organism: uncultured Zetaproteobacteria bacterium; assembly: GCA_964505995.1. Lineage (GTDB taxonomy): Bacteria > Pseudomonadota > Zetaproteobacteria > Mariprofundales > Mariprofundaceae > JAJRVH01. The sequence goes on along the minus strand of CAZDLB010000012.1, from coordinate 9,159 downwards.
CGGCGAGATCGCGCTTGTCAGCATCTTGCCGAAGACCTGCAGGGTCAGGCCGGTCATCTCCCAGGTGCGCGTGAAACCGTAGGCCAGGCCCTCGAACAGACCCATGCGATAGATCTCAGTACCGTTCACGCTGCTCGACGACAGGCGAACACCGATCTTGCCATGGTCCTTCTCATCGGCCTTCGGGATGACCTTAAGGCTCAGCAGACTTCCCCGGCGGTCTACCGCGATGGCCACAGGCTGGCCGGCATGGGACTGAATCGCTTCAATGAACTGACCGATCTGGCTGACCTTTCTGCCATTGACGCGCACAACGATATCGCCCGTTTTCAGCCCCGCCAGCGCAGCCGGGGAGTTCTCGCCGACATCCTCGATTCTCAGTCTCAGCCCCGGATCGAATCCCAGCAGCTCATCGGCCACATTGATCAGCAACGGATCCTTTTGCGGACGGGGAACGGCAAGCACGGCCTCGGTATTCATATCATCCCGCCGGATCGAAAGCTTCACGCTCCTTCCCGTCTGGGACTTGAGTCCCTCCTCCAGCTGCTGCCAGGAGCGGATCGAGCGGCCATTGAGCGCGACGATGCGATCGCCTTCCTGCAGACCGGCGCGTTCGGCAGGCGATGCCGGAGAAACATGGCCGATGACGGGTGGCAGAATGCTCTGCCCGATCCAGCCGACCAGCATGTAGGCCAGAATCGCAAAGATGACATTGAAGCCGGGCCCGGCCACGGCCACGGACGCGCGTTTCCACACCGGCTGCACATCGAAGGCGCGCTTTCGCTCCTCCTCGGAAAGGCCGGCCTTGGCCGCCTCCCCCATCTCATCCGGGTTCTCGCCCAGCATCTTCACATAGCCACCCAGAGGAATGAGTGCGATCACATACAGCACCTCGCCATCCCGGCTGCGCCAGGAGAACAGCGCAGGCCCGAAGCCGATGGAAAACTTCTCGACCTTGATCCCGAGTTTACGGGCGACGATGAAATGGCCGTATTCATGTACCGCGATCAAGAGCGCGATGGCCACGACAAAGGCCAGGGTCGTATGTATCAGTTCCATCATCCTTCGATCACCTCGCGCGCAAGCCTCCGGGCATGCGCGTCAAGCGACCACACCGCGTCAAGATCGCCAACGTGGATATTTTCCACCCTTTGCAGAACCCTTTCGACGGTCGCAACGATATCCATGAATCCGATCCGTCCATTGCGGAAGGCCTCGTTGGCGACCTCATTGGCCGCATTCATGCTGATCGCAAGTGAATCCTCGCCGGCCATGACCTGGCGCACGATGCGCATGGCTGGGAAGCGCCGTTCATCCACGGCCTGGAATTCGAGTCGCCCGGCACCCGCCAGGTCCAGCCAGTCAATGCCGGTGGACAGCCGCGGTTCGGTCTGCATCGCATAGGCAATGGGCATGCGCATGTCGGGCATGGCCAGCTGGGCCAGCACCGAGCCGTCGGCGTATTCCACAAGGCCATGCACGATGCTCTGCGGATGGATCAGCGCCTCAAGCCGGGACGGATCGAGATCGAACAGCCAGCGTGCCTCGATGAGCTCCAGCGCCTTGTTCATCATCGTGGCCGAATCCACGCTGATCTTCGCTCCCATGTCCCAGTTCGGGTGCGCAATGGCCTCTTCCGGAGTGACGTTGTTCAGGCTTGCCGGTTCGCGATCGCGGAATGGGCCACCCGATGCGGTCAGGATGACCCGGCGGATCGAGCTTCGATCATGGCCAACCAGGCACTGGTGAATCGCCGCATGTTCCGAATCCACCGGCACCAGCTCCGCGCCCGATTCCCTGGCGGCCTGCATGAAGATGGAACCGGCCGTCACGAGGCATTCCTTGTTCGCCAGTCCCACCCGCTTGCCGGCACGCACTGCGGCCAGCGTGGCCGGAATGCCGGCTGAACCCACCATGGCCGCCATGACCATGTCCGTTTCCGCCGCCTCGCACAGGGCCACGGCCGCATCCATGCCCGCCTCCAGCCGGATGCCGGCCGGCAGTCGGCCGCGAAGGGAGTCGAAACCCGCGACATCGGTCATGACCACCCACTGCGGATGCAGCAGGCAGGCCAGCTCCAGCATGCGCTCGGCATTGCGATGGCCGACCAGCGCATGCGCGGTGAATCGGTCCGGATGTCTCTGGATGATATCCGCTGTGCTGCGGCCGATGGAACCGGTGGCACCCAGAATCGTGAGCCTCATGTCAGCATCTCCCCGACCAGCCAGGCCACGGGAATGCCCGTCAGCAGTGCATCGACGCGATCGAGGATGCCGCCATGGCCTGGAAGCAGACGACCGCTGTCCTTGGCACCAAGCATGCGTTTGACCGAGGATTCCGAAAGATCGCCCAGCACTCCGGCGAGCACGACGAGGATGCCGAGAGCCACGGCCTGCAGGGGCTCAAACAGCCCTGCCTGCAGCCATACCCAGCCTGCGGCCCCGACGCCGAAGATCAGCCCCCCGATCAATCCCTCGACGGACTTGCCGGGGCTGATATGGATGCACAGCTTGCTCCGACCCAGCGCCCGGCCGACAAAATAGGCGGCGATGTCGGAGCTCCAGATGCCCAGACAGGCGCCGAGGATCAGCATGCGCCCTTGCTCTATCTGGTGCGTTGAAACGAGAATGAACAATGTGGCCACCAGCCAGAACATGAGCCATGCCGCGGCCGCGAAGGCCTCGAAGGACTGGGAAGCTCGGCGGCTGGCCAGCGCAAACAGCATGAACCAGAACAGAAGCAGCAGCGGCAGATCCATCGCCCAATGTTCGGAGAAGGCAAAACCGCCCCAGAAGACCAGGCAGCCAGCCAGATAGGCCCATCCGGGATTCAGCCGCAGCAGTGCAATCAGCTCCCAGCTCGCCAGCAGCCCGATCAGGGCAGCGCCGATGCGAAAGCCATCTTCGGGAAGCTCCACATACCAGAACCACCCGGCAGCGATCAGTACCAGGGCCGTCAGAACGCGCTTTCCCAGCTCGTTCATCGACCGATCTGCTCGCTGATGCGGCCGAAACGCCGCTCGCGCGCGGCATAATCCTTCAGCGCGGCTTCCAGTTCGTCGCGGGAGAAATCGGGCCACAGGCAATCGGTGAAATACAGCTCCGCATAGGCGGCATCCCAGAGATGAAAATTGGAGATCCGCTTCTCCCCTCCGGTGCGGATCAGCAGATCCACCGGTTCCAGATCGGAGCACCACAGATAGCGGCGGAATTCGGCGGGGCTCAGCGCCTGCAGGCGTCGTTGCAGTTCTTCTTCACTGGCACAGGACGCAACAAGACGACGGATGCCTTCGAGGATCTCCTGCTGCCCGCCATAGTTCAGACACAGGATCAGCTGCAGACCATCGTGCTCCCGCGTTTCCTCACACGCCTTTTCCACCGCCCGTCGCGCCGCAGCAGGCAGTCGGGAGATATCGCCGAGCACGCGCAGACGCACCCGATTCTCGCGCATGCCCGGAATCTCGCGCGGCAGCAGCGTGGCCAGCAGCCGCATCAGCCCCTGAACCTCCCGCCTGGGGCGTTCCCAGTTCTCGGTGGAAAAGGCGTAAAGGGAGAGCTGACGGATCCCCAGGGCATCGGCCCATTCCACGACATCGCGTGCGCGGGCTGCGCCTTCACGGTGGCCGTTCAGCCGCGCCAGACCACGGGCCCTGGCCCAGCGGCCATTGCCGTCCATGATGATGCCGACATGATGCGGAGTCCGTCCGCCCAGCGGCGTTTCGGGCAGGGCCATCAGACCGTCAGGATATCGGTTTCTTTGTGTTCGATGATCTGATCGACTTCGGCGATGAATTCGTCGGTAATCTTCTGAATCTGATCCTGCAGACGCTTGGCCTCATCCTCGGAAAGGCCCTCTTCCCTGACCTGCTTCTTCACGTCATCGTTGGCATCGCGGCGGATGTTGCGGATCGATACGCGCGCCTTCTCGCCGATGGCGCGCACCTGCTTGACCAGCTCCTTGCGCCGTTCCTCGGTCAGCTCCGGCAACACGATGCGCACGACCTCGCCGTCGCTGGTCGGATTCAGGCCCAGCTCGGATTTCTGGATGGCCTTCTCGATGTCACCGATGATGCTCTTTTCCCACGGGGTAATCACGAGCATCCGGGGCTCGGGAACCGAGATGTTGCCGACCTGATTGACGGGAACCTCGGAGCCGTAATAGGAAACCCGAACCTGGTCCAGGAGCGAGGCATTGGCGCGTCCGGTCCGGATCGTGGCCAGTTCGGATTTCAGTGCTGTTATGCTTTTTTCCATGCGTGCCTTGATTGCATCAAACATCCTCATCCTCCCGAACGATGGTGCCGACCCGCTCGCCCGACACGGCTTTGAGCATCTGCCCCGGCGTCGTGACATCGAAGACGACGATCGGCATCTGATTGTCCCGGCACAGCGACATCGCCGTCGCATCCATGACCCCAAGCCGCTTCGTCAGGGCCTCGGTATAGGTCACCGTATCATAACGACGCGCATCGGGATTCCTGGCTGGATCGGAATCATAGACGCCATCCACCTTCGTGCCCTTGAGGACCGCATCGGCCTGGATCTCCATGGCCCGCAGGCTGGCGGCCGTATCGGTCGTGAAATAGGGGTTTCCGGTACCGGCGGCAAAGATCAGGATGCGTCCCTTCTCCAGATGCCGCAGCGCCCTGCGGCGGATATAGGGCTCGGCGACCTCCTGGATGTGCAGCGCCGAGATCACGCGAACGATCGCCCCCTGGCGCTCGATCGCATCCTGCAGCGCAATGGCGTTCATGACCGTGGCCAGCATGCCCATGTAATCGGCGCTGGCCCGATCCATCCCCGAGGCCGTGCCGCTCATGCCGCGGAAGATGTTGCCGCCACCGATGACAATGGCCAGCTCCACGCCGGAGTTGCGGACCTCGATCAGCTCCCCGGCCAGGCGCTGGATGGTTTCCGGATCAATGCCGTATGGAGTGTTCCCCATCAGAACCTCGCCGGACAGCTTCAGCAGCACCCGCCGGAACGGGCGCTTCGCATCGGCTGCCGGCGAGGACGATGGCATGTTCAGCCGCCCTGAACCTGCGCCGCCACCTCGGCGGCAAAATCGGCCTCTTCCTTCTCGATACCCTCGCCGAGCTGGAAGCGGGTCATCGAAACAATCCTGGCATCGCCGAGGACATCACCAACCTTCCGGTCGGTATCCATGACGAAGTCCTGTTCCAGCAGACAGACCTCGGAATAGAACTTGTTCAACTGGCCGGCCACGATCTTCTCGACGATTGCCTCGGGCTTGCCGCTGGCAAGCGCGCGCTCGGTCAGCACGGAACGCTCGCGCTCCACGGCCTCGGCATCAACATCGTCGCGGGAGATGTACGACGGATTGGCGGCCGCAACATGCATTGCAATGTTGCGCGCCAGCGACGCATCGACATCGCCCTCGAAACCGATCAGCACGCCGATCTTGCCGGCGCCATGCACATAGGCTGCCGCCGTGCCGTCCACCTCGATGCGCTTGAAGCGACGGATGCTCATGTTCTCGCCGATCGTCGCGATCAGCTGCGACAGCGCCTGCTCGACGGTCAGCTCGTCATCGAAGGGCAGTGCCTTCAGGGCGTCGAGATCGGCCGGGTTCTTGTCCAGGATGATCCTGGCAATGGCATTGACGAAGTTGACGAACTTCTCGTTCTTGCTGACGAAGTCGGTCTCGGCATTGACCTCAACGACGACGCCCTTGCCGCCCTCGGTCAGCGTGGCGACGAGGCCCTCGGCGGCCACACGCCCGGCCTTCTTCGCTGCGGCGGACAGCCCCTTCTTGCGCAAATAGTCCACCGCGGCATCCATATCCCCGTTCGTTTCGCTCAGGGCCTTCTTGCAATCCATCATGCCTGCGCCGGTCAGCTCGCGCAGTTTCTTCACATCAGCAGCCGTAATCTGGCTCATTCGAATCCTCCGGAATCAGTCTTGTAATCGTTTATGCCGCCTCGGCGGAAGCATCTCCCGCCTCGGTGCCGGCTTCCTGGGCGTCCTCCGATTCCTCGGCGGCCACCGCCATCGCCTCGACGATGTCCGCACCATCCTCGGCATGCTCAAGCTGCCAGGCCTCAGTTCCCTCGAGCAGCGCATCGGCCATCTTGCTGCAGAACAGGCGCACGGCGCGAATCGCGTCGTCGTTGCCCGGGATGATGTAGTCGATGCCGGACGGATCGCAGTTGGTATCAACGACGGCCACGACCGGAATGCCAAGCTTCTGGGCCTCCTTCACGGCCAGGTCTTCCTTGCGCACGTCGATGACGAACAGGCAGTCCGGCAGCTGCACCATGTCCTTGATGCCGCCAAGCGAGCGCTCCAGCTTGTCCAGCTCACGCTGCTTGTGCAGGGCCTCCTTCTTCGTCAGCAGCTCGAATACGCCCTCTTCCTTCTGGCGCTGCAGATCCTTCATCTTGCGCACCGACTGCTGCACGGTGGCGAAGTTGGTCAGCGTGCCGCCCAGCCAGCGGTGATTGACGTAGAACTGGCCGGCGCGGGAGGCCTCTTCCTTGATCGCGTCGCGGGCCTGGCGCTTGGTGCCGACGAACAGCACGCGACCGCCGGCCGCCGCCAGCTCGCGCATGAAGGAATAGGTTTCATTGGCCATGCGCAGCGTCTTCTGCAGATCGATGATGTGGATGCCGTTGCGCTGACCGAAGATATACGGCGCCATCTTCGGGTTCCAGCGGCGGGTCTGATGGCCGAAGTGAACACCGGCCTCGAGCAGTTGTTTCATGGTAAATTGTGACATGCGTCCTCCGATTGTTTGATCCTCCACGGTCCGGAACCGTCCGGCATGCGCTGCCGTCGGCACAATGGATCGGTCCGTGTGCGATGTTCCCGCCCGGCACGCAGCGCCGTCGCGGGCGGCGCGCTTTCTAGCGAAAGGGCTGCAAGTTTGCAAGCACTTTGGCCGTTCGCGGCGGGCGATGAAGCTCGCCGCCGTACCGGTTTAGTTCAGCGGAATGGAAAGCCCGATCAGCCAGCTGCTCAGGCCCATGATGATCGGGCCGATGGTTTGTTGGATCACGCCCAGCAGCAGCAGCGCGACAACGATGATAAAGCCGTAGGGTTCCAGCCGTGAAAGCCGATAGGCCGCCGGGCCCGGCAGCAGGCCAACGGCCACCCTGCCCCCGTCCAGCGGCGGCAGCGGAATCAGATTGAAGATGCACAGCACGATGTTGATCAGGATCGAGGCCTGGCACATCAACGACAGCGGCTCGGCTACCCAGGCCGCGGATGCCTGCAGATGCACGCTCAGCCACAGCACTAGGGCCGAGGCCAGCGCCAGCAGGATATTGGCCGCGGGGCCGGCCAGCGCCACCCAGACCATGTCCTGCTTCGGCCGCCTGAGTTTGCGGAAATCCACCGGCACCGGCTTGGCATAGCCGAACAGGATCGGGGAGCCGATGACGATCAGCGCGATCGGGATCACCACGGTGCCGATGGGATCGATATGCTTCAGCGGGTTGAGCGTCAGCCTTCCCATCCAGCGGGCCGTATCGTCCCCGAGGCGTTCGGCGACCCATCCGTGCGCGACCTCGTGCAGCACGACGGCCAGCACCACCGGCAGCGCCCAGATGCTGATGCCCTGAATGATCGCGTTGACATCCATGCGCTACAGCCTGCCCGACCGCCCGATCGAAGCCAGCATCCGTTCAGCCGTGCTCGCGCTCGAACTCCTTCATGAAGGCGCAGAGCGCATCCACGCCCTCCTCCGGCATCGCGTTGTAGATGCTGGCGCGCATGCCGCCGACGGAACGGTGTCCCTTGAGCGTGATCAGACCCCGCTCGGCGGCCTTGGCGAGGAAGAGCCCGTCGAGCTCGGGATCGGCCAGCGTGAACGGCACATTCATCCACGAGCGCGCGTTCTTCGCCACCGGATTGGCATAGAAGCTGCTCTCGTCGATCACGGCATAGAGCTTCTCGGCCTTGCGCCTGTTCACCTCGGCCATCGCGGTCAGGCCGCCGTTGTCCCGGATCCATTCGAACACCAGGCCTGCCATGTACCAGGCATAGGTCGGCGGCGTGTTGTACATCGAACCGGCCTTGGCGTGGATTTCATAGTTGAACATCGTCGGCGTGAAATCCCTGGCCTTGCCGAGCAGATCCTCGCGGACGATGACGATGCACAGCCCCGCCGGGCCGATGTTCTTCTGCGCGCCGGCGTAGATCAGTCCGAATTTCGATACATCGATCGGACGCGACAGGATGGTCGAGGACATGTCCGCCACCAAGGGCACATCGCCGGTTTCCGGGATGTAGTCGAATTCCACACCGCCGATGGTCTCGTTCGGCGTGTAGTGCACATAGGCCGCATCGGGATTCAGCTTCAGCTCGGCCTGCGTCGGCACGGTCGTAAAGCCGCTCTCCGAGGTGTCGGCGGCGAGATGGACCTCGCCATAGCGCCCGGCCTCGGCAATGGCCTTCTTCGACCACATGCCGGTGTTGATATAGTCCGCACTTTTCCGGTCGCCCAGCAGGTTCAGCGGCACCATCGCGAACTGCGACGAGGCTCCGCCCTGCAGGAACAGCACCTTGTAGTTATCGGGAATGGCCATGACCTCGCGCAGGTCAGCCTCGGCCTTCTCGGCGATGGACATGTATTCCTTGCCGCGATGGCTCATCTCCATCACGGACATGCCCGAGCCGTGCCAGTCCGGCATCTCGGCCTGGGCGCGTTCGATCACCGCGGTCGGCAGCATCGCCGGGCCTGCACTGAAGTTGTACTTTCTGGTCATGGTTGCATCCTTTTCTCGTGTCTGATGGCGGCGCAAGATAGCCCGAGCGTGCTGATTGCTCAACGAGTGAAAAGCCGGCCAGGGATCGGTCGCGCGCAGCCAGGGTTACGGAATCCAAAAACAGAAAGGGCCGGATGAATGCATCCGGCCCGATCCGGGAAAATGGTGGAGCCGAGGGGAGTCGAACCCCTGACCTCAGCAGTGCGATTGCTGCGCTCTCCCAACTGAGCTACGGCCCCGATGGCCGCGCATGTTAGCAAGCGTTCGCGCGAAAATCATCCCGATGTGCAGCTTCTAAGCATAGCTTCTATGCATATAAGCCTTTCGTGCTTCCCTTTACTTCAACTGCTCCAGATCGCGCACGCCGCCGCGATCCGCCGAGGTCGTCAGCGCGGCATAGGCCTGCAGGGCTTTCGAAACCACGCGATCGC
>CAZDLB010000011.1:13059-23597 GCA_964505995.1 uncultured Zetaproteobacteria bacterium | reverse complement strand
ACGATCCTCTTCCCGCGGCAGCAGAAGCGCATGCCGGAGGATTTGCAGCCGAATCTGAAGCTGGATGAGAAGGTCGGGGCGGGTCCCGCATCCGAATCCCCGAAGCAGGCCGACTAGGCCATCGGCTCCATGCTGCATCTGGCACGCCTGAATCACGACATGGTTGATCCGGAGCGCATCGGCCGCTTCACGCTGCCGGTGCTGCGATCCGGTCCTGTTCTGCCGCTGAAGCCGCGGGATGGCATGTCCAACCCCGTGGCCGTGGCCGAGGAGGGCGACTGGCCCTGGGAGCTTCTCGATGACTGTCGTCGCGTTTTCGGATCCGACGTTCAACCGGTGCTGGCCCCGCGCGATGCGATCCTGATGGCCCTGAATCAGGCCTTCGACATGGCCAGTGCCTCGGCCGAACAGATGCTTGAGGATATGGGGCTGGATGAGCTGACGCGCGAGATCGAGGAGGTTGGCGATCTGCTCGAGAGCGAGGACGATGCGCCGGTCATTCGCCTGGTCAACACGCTGATCTCGCAGGCCCTGAAGGAGCGGGCCAGCGATATCCATATCGAGCCCTTCGAGCATCAGGTGCTGGTGCGTTTCCGGGTCGATGGCGTGCTGCATACCATCGTGCATCCGCCCAAGGGCGTGCAGGCGGCACTGACCAGTCGCGTGAAGGTCATGGCGGGACTGGACATTGCCGAGAAACGCCATCCGCAGGACGGGCGCTTCCGCGTGAAGATCGCGGGCCGCGAGGTCGATGTGCGTGTCTCGCTGCTGCCCACCGCCCATGGCGAGCGCGTGGTCATGCGTCTGCTCGATCGCGGCGCGCGCATGCTGACCCTTCCGGAGCTCGGCATGAGCGAGCAGCAGTTGAGCATGATGCAGGAGGTGATCCGCTCGCCGCACGGCATCGTGCTGGTGACCGGCCCGACCGGATCGGGCAAGAGCACGACGCTGTATGCGGCGCTGATGGAGGTCGATCGCAAGAATCGCAACGTGATGACGATCGAGGATCCGATCGAATATCAGATCGAGGGCGTCGGCCAGATGCAGGTGCAGCCGAAGATCGGCGTGACCTTCGCCGCCGGCCTGCGCTCGATCCTGCGCCAGGATCCGGATATCGTCATGATCGGCGAGATTCGCGACCTGGAAACGGCCGAGATTGCGATCCAGGCCTCGCTGACCGGCCATCTGGTGTTTGCCACGCTGCATACCAACGATGCGCTGTCGGCCATCGTGCGCCTGCAGGATATGGGCGTGGAGCCGTATCTGGTGGCCTCGTCGCTGAGCATGGTTCAGGCCCAGCGCCTGGTGCGCCGGCTGTGTCCGCATTGCCGGGCTCCGAGGCCGGCGACCGAGGAGGACTGGCGCCTGCTCGAGGCCGATCCTGCGGAGTTTTCCGATGTGCATGAAATCTATACTGCTGTCGGTTGCGAGAAGTGCATGGATACCGGTTATATCGGCCGGGTCGCGATCTATGAGATGACCCGCATCAGCGATGCGATGCGCAATCTGGTGCATGACGGCAAGGGGCTGCCGGCGATGCGCCGCCTGGCGCGAAGGGAGGGCATGCAGTCGCTGCGTCATGACGGTGCGCGCCATGTGGCGGCGGGCGTGACGACGATCGATGAGGTGTTGCGCGTCAGCGTCGAAGACATGGCGGTGGTCGAGGTATGAGTCTGTTCGCCTATGAGGCGCTGGATGCCGATGGCCGGCGCCGACGCGGCGAGATCGAGGCGGATTCGGAGCGCAGTGCGCGCCAGCAGCTGAAGGCGATGCGGCTGATCGTGCGGCGGCTTTCCGTGGTCGACCGGCATGAGGAAGCTGGTAGCCGGGGCCGGGGGCGCAGCCGCATGTCCCAGGCTGAAACGGTGCTGTTCCTGCAGCAGCTCGCCACGCTGAGCGAAGCCGGTATGCCGCTGGCCGAGGCGCTGGCGGCCATTGCCGAGGGCATGGACCGGCCGGCCGGCCGTCGGGCCGTAGCGGCCATGCGGCAGACGGTGCTGGAGGGCGGCTCGCTGGCCGAGGCCCTGCGCGACCAGCATCTGGACGAGGTCGTGTGCAACATGATCGCCGCCGGCGAGGAAACAGGACAGCTTGAGGCGGTGGCCGCCCGGCTGGCCGAGCTTCTCGAACATCGCCAGCGGCTGCGTCAGGATCTGATGTCGGCGACGCTGTATCCGGCCATCATCCTGGGATTCGGCGTGCTTGTGATGCTGTTTCTGATGGCGGTCGTCGTGCCGCAGGTCGTGTCGGTGTTCGAGCATGCCGGCGGCGAGCTGCCCTGGCTGACGCGCATGGTGATCGCGGCCTCGGATCTGCTGCGTGATGACGGCGGCTGGTTTGCGCTTCTTCTGCTGTCGCTTCTGGTCATCTATCGGCTCCTGATGCGCCACGAGGTCTTTCGCGAGCTGCGGGATCGCTGGCTGCTGCGCCTTCCCGGGATCGGGTCATTGCTGGTGCGCATCGAAACCGCACGCTTCTCCCGCACGCTGGGCATGCTTCTTTCCGGTGGCGTGCAGGCCCTGGCGGCGATGCATATCGCCAATCAGAACTGGACGCTGATTCCGCTGAGACAGCTCGGCGAGGCGGCTCGCGAGAGCCTGCGGGAGGGCGGCTCGCTGTCCTCGGCCTTTCGGGCCGCTGGCCTGGTGCCGCATCTGGCCGTTCAGCTGCTGGCCGTCGGCGAGCAGAGCGGCAATCTCGATGCGATGCTGCTGCGCGTGGCCGATCATTATGAGCGCGAGGTTGCGCGCGGACTCAAGCGTCTGCTGACCATTGCCGAGCCGCTGCTGGTGCTGCTGATGGCGCTCGGGGTCGGCGCGATGGCGCTGGCCATTCTGCTGCCGATTGCCGAGATGAACGAGCTGGTCCGATGATGCGGATGCTTCTGCTGCTTGGCAGCCTGCTGCTTTCGGCCCAGGCGCAGGCCGGCCCGGCCGAGGCCTGGAATCAGGCGATGCAGGATGCGGCCGCAGGCCGGATCGAACAGGCGATATCCCGGTTGAGTGGCGCCGAGCAGGTGCTGCCGGCGGGTGATCTGTGGCGGGATCGCATGCATCTTGGCCGGGAACTGCTGCGCATGCGCAGCCAGGGTCGCACCGATCTGGGGCGCCTCGGTATCGATGCGAATCCGGTGCAGCTGCGATTGATGCAGCGTTATGTTCAGGAACACAGGCCGCCCGAGAGTGGTTCAACGCTCTGGCCGGGGCTGCTTGCGGCCGTGCTGCCCGGGGCGGGGCACGCCTGGCAGCATCGCTGGCGGGATGCCGCGGTGGCCGCAGCCCTCGTCTGGCCGATGCTGATGCTGACGCTGTGGGCTGCCCGTCGGCGCATGGGGCCGGTCACCGTGTTCTTTGCGATGATCACGGTCTGGCTGTGGTCGGGAACGGTGTTTTCGGCCGTGTCGCTGGCCGAGCGCGGGGATTTCGAGGCCTATCTCGGCTGGTGGCAGGGCCTGTGGCAGGCAGCGGCGCTGCCGGGGCGGCCATGGTAGGCTTCAGGCTCTATGGCGTGCTGGCTTCGGCGGCGCTGCTGCTGTCCATGCTGTGGCAGGCGATGGGCTTGCCGGCTTCGACACCGGCCGGCTTTCCGGTGGTCTTCTACCAGCATGGCATCGGTCATCTCGACGGCCGCAGCTGTCCGTCGTATCCGGTATGCTCGGCCTATGCGCGCCAGGCTGTGGCTCGCCATGGCCTGCTGCTCGGCTCCTGGATGGCGCTGGACCGGCTGATTCATGAGGCCGATGATCTGCATCGCGGCCCGTGGGTGCGGGTGGGTGGCGAGATACGGCTGAACGACAGCCTGGAGCGGAACAGCTTCTGGCTGAATACCACGAAGGATCAGGGAAACTGACATGATGAGTGTGCAGATGAGAAGGAAGGAGACAGAACGGGGCTTTACGCTGCTCGAGATCATGGTGGTGCTGGTCATCATCGGCGTGATGGCGGCGCTGATCGCCCCCAGATTCGTCGAGCGCGCCGATGAGGCCAAGGTGGAGGCGACGAAGGTGCAGATGAAGAACATCGCCCAGGCGCTGAAGCTCTACCGGCTGCAGCACGGGCATTATCCGTCGTCGTCCGATGGGCTCAAGGTCCTGGTCACCCCGGACAAGGATGGCAAGCGCTACATGGATGAGCTGCCCAGGGATGCCTGGGGCAATGAATTCGTCTATCTCTCACCCGGCGTGCATGGCGATTTCGATATCCTGTCCTATGGCGCCGACGGCAAGAGCGGCGGCAGCGGCTTCGATGCCGATATCGGCAGCTGGCAATAGGCGGTCCAGGCCGGAGGTCCAGTCTTTCGCGCTTCCGCATGATTTCGCCGATGACCCTGAGTTCAGGCCGGAGCGGGCAAAGCCATGGCTTCACGCTGATCGAGGTGCTGCTGGTCATCGTCATCATGGCGGTCATGGCGGCGATGATCGCGCCGTCCTTCTTTGCCGCGTCCGGACCATCGGTCGAGGATGAAGCGCGCCGTCTGGTCCGGCTGCTGCGTCTGGCGGCGGACGAGGCGGCGCTGAGCGGTCTGCCGGTGCGCTTCGCAGCCTTCCCGCATCGCTATGCCTTCGAGTCTCCGGATGCCGAAGGGGTATGGCAGGAGCGCGTGGATGAGCCCTATGGGCCCCATGATCTGCCCTTATCGATGCGCATCGACTCCGTGGAGCCTGCCCACCTTCCCGAAACACCAGTTGATACACATGGCAAGCAGGACGAGCCGCTGCTCGGACATCTGGTCTTCCTGCCCCTTGGCGTCATCGAGCCGGCGCGCATCCGGCTGATACGGGAGGGGGAGAACCCGACCGAGGCCATCATCCGCTTGCAGCCCGGCCCGGGGGGGATCCGGCTGGAGAGGCAGGAAAATTGAGCGGACAGCGCGGCTTTACGCTGATCGAGGCGATCGTGGCGCTGGGGATTGCAGCCACGGCGCTGGTGGTGCTGATCGGTCGCCTCGGGGCCTCGGCCGACGTGCAGCGCACATTGTCGCTGCATGCGCTGGCATGGGATGAGGCGACCAGTCTTCTGGCCCGTCAGATGCTTGAGAAGAAAACCGGCGGCGAGGAGAGAAGCGGCACGGTCGAGGCCGCAGGCCAGGTCATGCATTGGCGCGCATGGACGGAAAAGACGATGCTCGATGGCTTTGTCCGCCGCAATGTTTCCGTCCGGGTCGATGGTGAGCCCGAGGTGGTGGTCTTTCTGTATCAGGAGGCGGGGCCGTGAGAGGTGAGCGCGGCTTCACGCTGATCGAGGTGCTGATGGCGCTGAGCATCTTTGCGCTGATCGCGGCCATCGCCTATGGCGCCATGGCCTCGGCGGGTCAGGGATTCCGCCAGTTGCAGGATGTGCGGGATGTGCAGGAACGGGCCGGCTGGCTCGGGCGCCAGCTGCGCAGCGATGTGGCCTATCTGAGCGATAGCGCCTGGCAGAGCCGAGCCCAGGGCGAAGCCCCGCGGCCGGTGATGATCGGCAACGATAATCGCGGCGTCGATGAGTTCGACGAGCTGGATCTGTTCGTGCGGGAGCCCGGTCGCCCCGGCGTGGCGCTGGTGCGCTATTTCATCGATGAGCAGGCCGGGCATCTGATTCGTGAATCGAGGCTATTGTGGGCGGATGACCAGACCGAGCCGTTGCGCTGGGATCTCGGGCCGGCTGCGTCATTGGCGGTGGAGGCGATGGACCGGGATGGCCGCTGGCAGCAGGAGTGGAAACCGGCCGGCGCGGGCTTTGTCTGGCCCAGGGCCCTTCGCGTGCGCCTGAAAACCGGCGAGGATTCCGTCATCGAACGGGAATGGGTGCTTCCGGTCGAGACCGGCGCGGAGCTTTGAGGGGCATGCCGGCACGGGTGATGAAAGGCGAGCGCGGTGTGGCGCTGGTCATCGTGCTGGGCCTGGTGGCGCTGGTGGGCAGCTGGGCGGCGACGGCGGCCTATGAGGACATGATTGCCCTGCGCCGCGCCGAGAACATGCAGGATGCGATCCGCGCCGTGCAGGCTTCGCGTTCGGCGCTGGCGCTGGCGGTGAAGATCCTGCGCGAGGATGCCGCCGACTCGACGACGGATGATCTGCAAGAGGCCTGGGCGATTGAGGCGCCGCCATTTCCGATCGACGAGGGCATGGTCAGCGGCGTCATCGAGGATGCCGAGCGGCGGCTGAACCTGAACGATCTGGTCAATGCGAAGGGCGAGGTGCAGCAGGCCTCGGTGGTCATGTTCCGGAGGCTGTTCCGCCATCTGGAGATCGATGAGGCGCTGGTCGATGCGCTCGTGGACTGGGTGGATGCCGATGATCAGCCCTTCGGCGCCGGGGGGGCGGAATCCTCGGCCTATTACGATGTGGCCTACCGGGTCAAGAATGCGCCTTTCGACGGGCTGGAGGAGCTGGCGCTGGTGAAGGGCTTCGAGGACCCGGAACTGCGGGCCAGGCTGCGGGATTATCTGACGGTGCTTCCGCCGGCTCAGAACGGCATCACGCCGGTGAACGTGAACACCGCCGAGGCGCGGGTGCTGCAGGCGATCTTTCCGAAGATGACGGATGCCGATGCCGAGACGCTGATCGCCGGCAGGCCGTATGCGGACGTGGCTTCGGCAACGAACGGGCAGCCCTGGGTGGCCGGCGGGGATCCGGCGCGCTTGAGTGTCGCAAGCTCAGCCTTTATGGTGCGAACGGAGGCCCGTTTCGGGCGGGTGGTTCTGCGAGAGGAGTATTGCGTGCGCCGAGAAGGCAAGAAACTGACGCTGCTATCGCGCCGGCAACTGGGCTGGGGTGGATGATGCCGGAGTCCATCACGGCATTGTTCACCGGTGACGGCTGGCTGGCCGTATCGGCGGAGCTGCAAGCGCTGCCTTCCGGTGAATCATGGGGGCCCGTGCTGGTGGAGGGGCAGGTGCTTGAGCGTGTGATCCTGCCGCTCGAATCCCTTCTCGTGCGCCGTTTCGAACTGCCGCTGAAGCATCCCCGTCTGATTGATCACGAAATCCTCGGCCAGGAGATTGATGAGATGACCGGGGAGGAGCCGCAAGACTGGTGGCTGGTCTGGCAGGCGGCCACAAAGCCTGGAGACGATGAGAAGCCCGCGGGCGTGTCGGGCATGATGTTCGGCATGCCGGTGCGCTGGAAGCGGGAGCTGGATGCGCTCGATGGCGGCAGTCTGAAGGAAGTCGTGGCGGATGCCTGGATCAGGCTCGGGCGCCATCTGCCGGCCGACGCGCAGCAGTTCGAAGCTCTCGCCGTTTTCGATGCCGACGCCGACGGACTGTTCTTCGGGGTCTGGCAGCCGCTGGCCGATGGCGGATGCTGGCGCGGTATGCGCCGGCTGAACCGGCAGGCGATGGATGATGATGCACTGGCCGAGGACTGTCTGCGTTCGCTCCGGGCGATGGGCTGGGATCATGGTCCTGCGATCGGGCTGCTCGATTCGAACTGGAAGGAGTCGCTGATCCGGGCCGGGCTTGGAAACTGGCAAGGGCATGTGGCCGAGCAGGCATTGTCCGGCCGCCACCAGTGCACGGCCGCGATGCTTACGGATGATGGGGCGGATCGGGCGGCGGGGCTGAACTTCCGCTCGGGGCGCTGGGCGCCGGCGGTGAATCTTCCGCAGATCGGCCCCTGGAAGCGAAGCCTGGCGCTGGCGGCAGCGCTGCTGCTGCTCTGGTGCGGAGCCACGCTGTATCGCGCGCATCAGCTGGAGCATCGCGCCGAGGAGTATCGCAGCCAGATCGAAGCAGCGTTCCATCAGGGGCTGCCGGATGAGCCGGTCATCGTGGATGCCTTGGCGCAGTTGCGGCGAGCTGCCGGGGCGGGCGCCGGAGCGGCCGCCGGGGAATGGATGAGGCAGCTGGGCGCGCTGAACCGAGTGTATGCCAAAGCGCCCTGGACGGTCCGGGAGCTGGAATGGCGCGACGGAAGCATGAGTCTGGCCGGTCAGGCGAAAAGCCTGGAGGTCCTGAACGGCATCCGGGCATCGCTGCAACAGGAGTCGGGCCGCGAGGTCAACATCATTGATACCGATCTGAGCGGCTCCGAGGTGAGTTTCAGGATGTCGTGGTGATGCGAAGCGTTCCCGGGATTTCAGGGCTGCTTGAGCGGCTGCATGCACTGGCTCATGATGGGGTCAGCCGCTGGCGGGAGCATGTACTGCCTCGCTATCAGAGCCTGCAGCCCCGTGAGCAGAGGCTGCTCCTGCTGGCGGCGGTCGGGCTGCCGGTCATGCTGCTGATCTTTGGCCTGATCCTGCCGTTGAAGGAGCATGTGCATCGTTTGCAGCAGGATGTTGCCGCGCTGCAGCAGCAGGCTGCCGAGGCGACGAGGCTGGCCAGACTGCTGCGGCAGCATGGTCCGAACGGGGCGCATCCGGCCGGCGTCATGGCCGTGGTCGAAACGCAGGCGAAAAAGCATGGACTGCGCAGCAGGATGACCCGCATCCGTCCCGTTCCTGGAGGCAAGGGCCAGCGTCTGATGCTGCAGATGAAGGATGCGCCTTATGCCGGCGTGATTGCCTTCGCCAGAGATCTGAATGAAGCGGGGGTTGCGCTGGAGAGCATGAAGATTCAGCAGGGAAGTGCCTCCGGCCTGGTGCATGTCAGCATGGTCATCGCGGGTCGATAGACGCTTGGATTCGCGCAGCGGAATGCAGCCGGTTTCGTGGAAGCCATGGCAGCTGGGACTGATGTTTGTCCTGGCCCTGCCGCTGTTTCTGGCTTTGCGCTGGGAGCCGGAGCCATGGCTTCGGAGCCAGCTTGATGCGCAGCTTGCCCGCGTCTCCGTCCCCGTTTCGTATGATGGGCTTGAGTTGCACGGGGTTTCGGCCGTGCTTTCCGGGGTGCGGGTAGATATCCCGAACCAGCCCGATCCGCTCATCGTGGAAAAAATCACCGTCCGCCCCTCGCTGGCCATGTTATGGTCGGGGGCACCGGCGGCCGTCATCGATGCCGAGTCCGCAGGTATGCATCTGCATGCACGGCTGCGGCAGCAGGATGGTGGCCTGGAAATGACTAGGATTCGGGCTCAGATCGATCTGGAAAGGCTGCCGCTGTCATTGCCGGTGCAGCTGCAAGGGTCGGCCGAGCTGAGCGGTGCGCTGCTCATTGCCGGCGGCCTGCCGCAGCGGGGCGAACTGGGCTTGCAGATTGCAGGGCTGAAGGCGAAGCTTGCCGGATCGACGATGCCGCTGGGCGATTATCAGGCAAGCCTGTCCGCATCGGATCACGGTGCCTGGCAATGGCGGTTCCGGGGTGGGGCGGAGCTGCGCCTGGATGCGAGCGGCACATTGAGCATCCGTGGTCTGGACGCGCGCAGCTGGCGTCTGGGCGGCACCGCGATGGTGCAGGCCGGAACGAATGCGGCGCCGGCCATCGGGATGCTGCTTGGGGATGCCCCGAGGCAGGTCCAGCTTTCCGGCACGCTGGCACGACCGCAATGGCGTCTGCTGTAGCCGGTACAGGCGAAACGATTGCAAGGAGAGAATCATGACAGACAGGAAGAGCACGAAAGGAATTATTGTCGCATGCGCGGGGGCGCTGATGCTGAGCGCCTGCGTCAGCGATCCCAATGACCCGAACCGGAAGACCAAGCAGGGCGCAGCCACGGGGGCGGCGATCGGTGCGATTGCCGGTGCGGTTATCGGCTACCAGCAGGACCATTCCGGCGGTGCGCTCAGGGGTGCGCTGATCGGTGGCGCGGCCGGCGGCGCCATGGGCGCGGGTGTCGGCTACTACATGGACAAGCAGCAGGCCGAGTTCGAACGGCAGCTGGCCGAGGAGCGCCGGGCGCATGACATCGAGATCGAGCGGCTGAAGAACGAGAATCTGAAGATCACGATGAACAGCGAGGTTTCCTTTGATTATGACTCCGCCGAGCTGAAACCGGCGTTTACCCGGACCCTGGACAAGGTGGCCGATATCCTCGCACGATATACCCGCACGACGGTCAGGATCACCGGACACACGGACAGCCGCGGCTCACGGGCCTACAACCAGGCGCTTTCGGAGCGCCGCGCCAATGCCGTGAAGCTCTATCTGGCCGATGCCGGCGTGGATCCCCGACGCATGCTGACGGAGGGTCGTGGCGAGGATGAGCCGCGCGCCAGCAACGAGACCGAGGCCGGCCGGCAGCTCAATCGCCGTGTGGAGCTGTTGATCATTCCGGACCGGGACATCCAGTAGGACAGAAACGGGCGACACGCTAGCCCGGCAAAATTTTTCTGGCCCCCACATCAGCGGGGGCCTACACTGCGACATGCAGGCCATCCTGATGAAGGTTTTCCTGGAAGTATTCCCAAGATAATTCCCGGTTCAAATCTCCCAGAGCACGCATGCACGATATTTTGATTGAGGTATGAAAGATCATGGCAACAGGAACAGTAAAATGGTTCAACGACGCAAAGGGCTTCGGCTTCATTGCGCAGGATGACGGCGGCGATGACGTCTTCGTCCATTTCTCCGCGATCCAGGCGGACGGATTCAAGCGGCTCGACGAGGGCCAGCGGGTCGAGTTCGAGGTCGAGGAAGGACAGAAGGGTCCGCAGGCGAAGAACGTTATTCCGGGCTGA
>CAZDLB010000011.1:0-12959 GCA_964505995.1 uncultured Zetaproteobacteria bacterium | reverse complement strand
CGAGGTCGAGGAAGGACAGAAGGGTCCGCAGGCGAAGAACGTTATTCCGGGCTGATCCCGCTTGAACCCCGGGGCCCCCTGTACTGGATGCGGGGGGCCCTGTCATTTTACGATGTCGGAAGGAGCCATATGATCGAACAGGTTTTGATGGTTTGTGTCGGCAATATCTGCCGCAGTCCCATGGCCGAAGGCATGTTCCGCGCCGCATTGCCGCATCCGGATTCGATCCGGGTGGCTTCGGCCGGTGTGGCTGCGCTCGTGGGCAGGCCGGCCGAGCCTTTTGCGATCGAACTGCTTGCAGAGCAGGGCATTGACATATCGGGGCATCGGGCTCGACAGATCGATCTCCGGATGATTCGCTCATCGGATTTGATCCTGGTGATGGAGCCCTTCCAGGGCGATGAAGTTCTGAGGCTCGATCCCTTTGCCAAGGGAAAGGTATTCGAGCTGGGGCAATGGAATGGGCGGCCGATTCCCGATCCATATCGGAAGCCCAGGGATTACTTCGAAATGGTTGCTGATCTGCTCAACGAAGACGTGGCCCGATGGATCGAGCGTCTGTAGCCCTTCGGCGAGAAAGCCAAAGGCGACGGCTCGTATCTGCCTGAATGTGGTTCTGGAAGCATTCCACCTGTCTCTGCGATGGCCAGGTGATCAAAGAGCTTGCGTTTTCCCGGGAGCTCCAGATAATTCGCCGCACAATTTGGAAATCCGGCTTTATCAAGAGCGGTGGAGGGTTACAGGCCCAGCGAAGCCGCGGCAACCGCCGAAGCCGTTGTCACGCAACGGTTCAGGAAAGGTGCCAATGCCTGCCCGAGGGTGTTCCGAGGGAGCGATGATGCACGGGTTGATGGCTTGCGCTGCAAAGCGTGATTTTCGTTCAACCTCTGCTTCATCGCAGGGGTTTTTTCTTTTTCCGGGTTCGATGTTCTGGAGTGTGGAATGAGTCAGGGAATTGTACGCGCGCTGAAGTGTCGGGAATGTGGTCAGGAATATCCGATCGAGCCGACCCATGTCTGCGAGTTCTGCTTCGGTCCGCTTGAGGTGGTCTACGATTACGACAGGCTCAAGGGCAAGCTGACCCGGGAGCTGATCGAGTCGCGTCCGCAGACGATGTGGCGCTATCGCGAGCTGCTGCCGATCGATGGCGAGCCGACGGTTGGCGCTCTCAATGGCTATACGCCGCTGATCCGGGCGCGCAACCTGGAGAAGGCGCTGGGCGTATCCGAGCTGTATATCAAGAACGATTCGGTCTGCTATCCGACGCTGTCGTTCAAGGATCGCGTCGTTTCCGTGGCGCTGTCCAAGGCCGTGGAATTCGGCTTTACGACCGTGGCCTGTGCCTCGACCGGCAATCTGGCCGGATCCGTGGCGGCGAATGCGGCGGCGGCCGGCCTGGATTCCTATGTCTTCATCCCGCATGACCTCGAGCAGGGCAAGGTGCTTGGGGCCGGCATCTTCGGCACGAAGATCATCGGCATCAAGGGCAAGTATGACGATGTGAACCGGCTGTGCTCCGAGGTGGCCGGCAAGTACGGCTGGGCCTTCGTCAACGTCAATGTGCGGCCGTTCTATGCCGAGGGATCCAAGACCCTGGGCTATGAGATGATGGAGCAGCTGGGCTGGCGGGCGCCGAAGCATGTCGTTGTGCCGATGGCATCCGGGTCGCTGTGTACGAAGGTGCACAAGGCGATTCAGGAATTCATCAAGCTGGGCCTGATCGAGGATAACGGCACGGCCGTGTACGGCGCCCAGGCGACCGGCTGCTCGCCGATCTCGAAATCGGTCAAGGAGGGCACCGACCTGATCCATCCGGTGCATGCCAATACCATCGCCAAGTCGCTGGCCATCGGCAATCCGGCGGATGGCTATTATGCCAATCGCGTGATCCGCGAGTCCGGCGGCTGGGCCGAGGATGTTTCCGATCAGGAGGTTGTCGAGGCGATGAAGCTGCTGGCCGAGACCGAGGGTATCTTTGCCGAAACCGCCGGCGGCGTGACGCTCGGCTGTGCGAAGAAGATGATCGAGAACGGCAGGCTGCCGCGCGACGAGTCCATCGTGCTGTGCATCACCGGCAATGGCCTGAAGACGCAGGAGGCAGTCATCGACGCGATCGCCAAGCCGCGTATCATCGAGGCCAGCCTCAAGGAGTTCGATGCGCTCGCCGAGTCCGACCGGCAGGCCTCGAAGCTGGCTGCCTGAACGGGCAGAACATCACACCAGAGACAGGAGAAATATCATGGCTGTATCCGTACGAATCCCGACCCCGCTGCGCAAGCTGACCGGAGGGGCCGATGAGGTCAGCGTCGAGGCAGGCAGCATCGGCGAGCTGATCGAGAATCTCGAGGCTGCGCATCCGGGCCTGAAGGAGCGCATCTGCGACGAGAATGGCGAGATTCGCCGTTTCGTGAATGTCTATCTCAACGACGAGGATGTCCGCTTCCTCGATGGCCGCAATACGGCGCTGAAGGATGGCGATGAGGTGTCCATCGTTCCGGCGATTGCCGGCGGTTGCTGAAGCCGCGGGCGTTTGAGGGGGAAGGCGATGAAACTGAGGGTCTACCTGAACTTCAATCAGGACACGGTGACCGAGCCCATCATCTGGAAGCTTGGTCACGAGTTCGATGTCGTGACCAACATCCGCACCGCCGAGGTGAAGGATCACATGGGGCTGGTCGGACTGGAGATCGACGGCGAGGATGATGTCGTCGAGGCGGCCGTGGCCTGGCTGGAAAAACAGGGTGTGCATGTCGAGCCCATTGAACAGGGCATCATCGAGGGCTAATATACGCACGAAGGGTGTAAAATAATAAAACAACACCCATGGAGATGTAATATGACCATTTTCAACAATGCAGCAGAAACGGTCGGCAACACCCCGCTGGTGCGCCTGAACCGCCTGACCGAGGGCCTGGAGGCCGAGGTCGTGGCCAAGCTGGAGTTCTTCAATCCGCTGAATTCGGTGAAAGACCGGATCGGCAAGGCCATGGTCGAGGCGGCCGAGGCCGACGGGCGGCTGAAGGAAGGCGGCGTGATCGTTGAGCCGACCAGCGGCAATACCGGCATCGCGCTGGCCTTTGTCGCGCGGGCGAAGGGCTATCGCTGCATCCTGACGATGCCGGAATCGATGAGTCTGGAACGTCGTAAGCTGCTGAAGCTGCTCGGCGCCGAGCTGGTGCTGACGCCGGCCGAGAAGGGCATGAAGGGGGCGATCGAGAAGGCTGGCGAGATCGTGGCCAGGACGGAAGGCGCCTTCATGCCGCAGCAGTTCGAGAATCCGGCCAACCCCGAGATTCATCGCCGCACGACGGCCGAGGAGATCTGGCGGGATACCGATGGACAGGTGGACGCGATCGTCGCGGGCGTCGGGACCGGCGGCACGATCACCGGCACGGCCGAGGTCATCA
This sequence comes from uncultured Zetaproteobacteria bacterium, assembly GCA_964505995.1. Lineage (GTDB taxonomy): Bacteria > Pseudomonadota > Zetaproteobacteria > Mariprofundales > Mariprofundaceae > JAJRVH01. The sequence continues at coordinate 9,552 of CAZDLB010000011.1, read as the reverse complement.
AGCAGCGCAATCCCGATTTCAGGGCCATTGCCGTGGAGCCTGCGGATTCGCCGGTGATTTCGGGCGGCAAACCGGGGCCGCACAAGATCCAGGGCATCGGCGCCGGCTTCATCCCGAAGAATCTGAATGTCGATATCCTCGATGGCGTCGAGCAGGTCGGCAATGACGAGGCCATCGCGATGGCCCGCAGGCTCTCCAGCGAGGAGGGTATTCCCGGCGGCATTTCATCGGGTGCCGCCGTGGTGGCGGCGCTGCGTGTGGCGGCGCGTCCGGAGATGAAGGGCAAGCGCATCGTCGTCGTGGTGCCTTCGATGGCCGAGCGCTACATGTCCACGGACCTGTTCAAGGGCATCGAAGTCTGATTCGCAACATCCGGCACGCATCGCACACGAGCGCCGGCTCGTGTGCCCGCTGGCGCCGGGATGGAAAAGCTCAAGAGGATGGATCGCATGATTGATTTTACCGAGGAACAGATCGAGCGCTATTCGCGGCATATCATCCTGCCGGAGGTGGGCGCCGAGGGGCAGTCAAAGCTGCTCGAATCGAAGGTGTTCATGATCGGCGCCGGCGGCCTGGGTTCGCCGGTGGCCTTTTATCTGGCCGCAGCCGGCGTCGGCACGATCGGCATTGCCGATGCCGATGTCGTGGATGCCTCCAATCTGCAGCGGCAGATCATCCATACCCAGGACCGTATCGGCATGCCGAAGGTGGAGAGTGCGCGCGAATCGATGCAGGCGCTGAATCCGGATGTGACGGTGAGGACCTACAATCATTTCGTCACCGAGGAGAACATTCGCGACATCATCCGCGACTACGATCTCGTCATTGACGGCTGCGACAATTTCCCGACGCGCTTTCTGGTCAATGACGCGTGCTTTTTCGAGAAAAAGCCGCTGGTTTCCGGAGCGATGTTCCGCTTCGAGGGACAGGTGGCAACCTTCAAGCCGCATGCGCACAAGGAAGGTCCGTGCTATCGCTGCCTGTATCCCGAGCCGCCGCCGGCCGGACTGGTGCCGAGCTGTTCGGAGGCCGGCATCTTGGGGGCTCTGGCGGGAGCCGTGGGCACGATCCAGGCCGTCGAGGTGATCAAGGAGCTGCTGGGCATCGGGGAGTCCCTGTCCGGCCGGCTGATGACCTTCGATGCGCTGCGCATGGAGTGGAAGAAGCTGAAGCTGCACAAGGATCCGGCCTGCCCGCTGTGTGGTCCGAACCCGACGATCACGGATCTCGTGACCTACGAGCAGGCCTGCGAGCTGCAGGCGGCTCGCCAGTAGGCTGGACTGGCTGCAGGGCAGCCGCAAAAAGAGGTGAATACCATGGCTGAGTTTGAGTTTGCATGCACTTCCGATGTCGATGAGTTCGAGAAGGGGCTGAAGGCCTTTCTGGCCGGCAGGATGCCGGAGGAGACCTTCACGCCGTTTCGTCTGCAGATGGGCATCTACGGCCAGCGCCAGGAGGGCGTGCAGATGGTGCGCGTCAAGCTGCCGGGAGGCGCGTTAACCCCCGATCAGCTCGACGTCATCGCCGATTGCGTCGAGTCCTATGCCGGTGCATTGCCGACCGATGGCTCGCTGAAGGAGAATCCGCCGAAGCTGGCGCATGTGACAACCCGGCAGGATATCCAGGCGAATTTCGTCCGGCTTGAGGATGTGCTGCCCTTCCTGCGCCGGCTCGATGCCGCGGGGCTGACGACGCGCGAGGCCTGCGGCAACACCGTGCGCAATGTGACCAGCTGCTTTCTCGCCGGCCGCTGCCCGGCCGAGCATGCGGATGTCAGCGTGCATGCGCGACGCTTTGCCGCGTATTTCCTGCGCCATCCGCTGGCGCAGCAGTTCCCGCGCAAGTTCAAGGTCACGTTTTCCGGCTGTGCCCGCGATTGCAGCCTGTCGGGCATGCACGACATCGGCTTCATCGCCAAGGTGAAGGACGGCCGGCCGGGATTCGAGGTGTGGGCGGCCGGCGGGCTGTCGTCGCAGCCGATGAGTGCGCTGAAGCTGGAGGATTTCATCCCCGAGTCCGAGATGCTGCTGGTCGGCGAGGCGCTGATGCGCATCCATTTCAAGTATTCCGACCGCAAGCGCCGCGCGCGGGCGCGCATGAAGTATGTGGCGCAGAAACTGGGGGAGGAAGGCTTCATCGAGGAATATCGCAGGCAGCGCGCCGCAATCGAGAAGACGCATGCCGCGGATCCGTCCTATCCCGAGGCCAACTGGCGTGAGCCTTCCGGGGATCTTCCCGTTGCGGCGGACGGCGTCGTGCCCCAGCATGATGGCAGGCATGCCATTCTGATCAATCTCTTTCGCGGCGACATGACCCCGGAACAGTGCCGTGCGATTGCTGCGGCGGCGCGTGCGGCCGGCACCGAGGCCCTGCGCGTGACGGCCGAGCAGGGCATGATCATCGCCGATGTGCCAAAAGAGAAACTGGAGGCGGCCCAGGACATCCTGAACGAGGCCGGTCTTTCCAGCGCCCATGCCCGCGGCATCGCCGACATCGTCGCCTGCCCCGGCACCGAGACCTGTCGCCTCGGGATTACCTCCTCGCGCGGCCTGGCCGAGGCCATGCAGCCGCTGATGGCAGGGTTTCGCCAGGATCCGGTGCTCTCCGGCCTGAGCGTCAAGGCGTCGGGCTGCCAGCATTCCTGCGGCCGCCATCATATCGCCGATCTCGGCTTCCATGGTCTGGCGAAGAAGGTCGGTGGCCAGGCCGTGCCGCATTACCAGCTTCATATCGGCGGCTCGGGCAGGGCCGGCGAGCGTCTGGCCTATGCCACCGATCCGGTGCCGGCCAAGCGCGCCCCGGAGGCGGGTATTGCGGTGCTGCAGGCCTACAGGGAGGGGCGCAAGGCCGACGAGTCGCTGCACGACTGGGCCACGCGCATCGGTCCGGACGCGATCCGTGCGATTCTGGCACCGTTCAGTGCTGGTGAGGGCGAGATCGAGGGTCTGATCTACGACTGGAGCGAGAACGAGGCTTTCAATACCAGGGGCAACAAGAAGGGCGAGTGCGCCGGGGCGGTGCTGTCGATGACCGACGCGCTGCTTTCCGAGGCCGAGTATGAGATGCTGCTGGCGCGGGCGCACATGGATGCGATGTTCTGGGCCGAGGCGCTGACGGCGCTGAAGCGTTCGGCCATCTCCACCGCGCGGGCCTTCCTCGTGCCGTATGGCGAAGCTCCCGAGGAGGATGGCGAGGTGTTTGCGCTGCTGACCCGTCATGCCGCCGGGGATGCCGAGGTCATCGGTGGTCTGGGGGCGGTGCAGTCGGCGATGATGTCGATAGACCTTGGCGATCCTGGCAGGGGCGTGGGTGCGCTGAAGCAGTCCCAGGCCGAGTGGCTGCAGCTGGCGAAGCAGCGGTTCGCGATCGTGCCGCAGGAGGATGAGGCCGAAGCGGAGGCAGTGCAGGATGAGAAACCGATCGCATCCAGCGCATCGCAGGATGTGCCCCTGCTCGATCTCTCCGGCGTCGCCTGTCCGATGAACTTCGTCAAGACGAAGATCCGGCTGGCAACGATGCCGATCGGCTCGCAGCTGGATGTGGTCCTCGATGACGGCGAGCCGATCGAAAACGTGCCGCTGTCGCTCGAGGAGCAGGGGCAGAAGGTGCTTTCCAGGGAGCGTATCTCCGAGGCTCAGTGGAAGATCCGGGTTGAGAAGGTGTCCGACATCTGAGATGGAAGAGGCATTGAATCCGTTTGCCAATCCGGGGCGCACGAAGCTGGCTCTGGTCAGCCATGGCGTGGCGCTTCCGGATGGCCTGCGGGATGCCTCGCGCTGGATTGCGCAGGCCAATGCCATCGAGTCGGTGATCGACATCCGCCTTCCCAGTGGCCATTTCGCGACGGTGCCGGTGGGGCAGCCCTACACCGAGAGCAGTCCCATCCGTCTGATCCAGGAGGATGACCGCGGCAGCGCACGTCTGCTCTGGCAGGATCAGTCGCTGGAGGTGCAGCTGCTGCCGGCGCCGCGATTCTATCGCCAGCGGACCCGCTCCGGCGCCCGCATGGGTAGCTTCGCGTCGCTGCACGAGAACCTGCTGATGCTGCAGCCCCGGATGGGCTGTGGTTTCTTCGCCGAACGTGGAGAGGCCTGCAAATACTGCCAGTACGATTCCCTGCTCAACGACCGCGAGCCACCGCTTAAGGATCCGCTGGAGCTGGTCGAGGTTGTGCGTGCGGCGCTGGCCGAGCGCGAGATCGATACGGTCTATCTGTATAACGGCTTTGCGCCGGGGGATGATGCGGGGCTCAATCGCCTGATTCCGGTTATTGCGCTGCTGCGCCGCCACCTGGGCCATCGGCAGATCGCGCTGGAAACGGTGGCGCCGGCCGATGTGAACGTCATCGACGGGCTTTATGCCGCCGGTCTGGACATCTTCGTCTGCAACCTGGAGCTGCATGACCCCGATCGCTTTGCCGAGATCTGTCCGGGCAAGCAGCGGATCGGAGGGCAGAAAGCGATCTGGAAGGCACTGGACCATGCCCGCCAGGTCTTCCGTGCCGGTTCCGTCGTCAGCCATCTGATCGTCGGACTCGAGGACGTCGAGGAAACCCGCAGGGGCATCGATGCCCTGCTCGAGCATGGGGTTGTGCCGCTGCTGCAGCCCTTCCGCCCACTGCCCGGAACGCCATTGCAGCACGAAGCCGTGCCAGCGCTGGAGGATCTGGAGTCCGCGTTTCTGCATCTGTACGCAGCCCTGAAGGCCGTGCCGTTTTCCACCCATCGCCTGCGGCACATGGGCCGGGTGCTGACGCCGATGGAGAGCCGCGCGCTGGATGGCAGCGAGACGTCGCTGTCGCAGCGCTGGGCGGATTCGGCCATGCGCCACCGTTTCGAAGGCTGGATGGATGGTCTGCGTCGTCGCCTGCGAGCCGGCAATGGTGAGGGCGGCGAGGTTCGCCTTGACCGGCGGCCGATTCATGTCCTGCTGGCCAGTGAATCCGTGCCTTTTCTTGCGATGGGTCTGCTGGCGCTGCTGGCCCTGATCCTGGTTCAGTCCAGCCCTCCCGATGGCCTGGAGGCCGGGGGCTGGGCCTCGCTGGTGATCTTCCTTCTGTGCCTGATTCTCTGGGTGACACAGCTTCTGCCGCTGGCGGTGACCTCGATCCTCGGCCTGGCCCTGCTGCCCCTGCTGGGCGTGATGCCGGCGGCCGATGCCTTTGCCTTCTTCGGCAATCCCGCCGTTTTCTTCATCCTCGGCGCCTTCATGCTGGCGGCTGGCGTGATGCAGAGCGGGCTCTCCGAACGCCTGGCCCTGCAGGTGCTGGATCGCTTTTCGACCAGCCCACAGCGCCTGTTGCTGGCCATGCTGCTGCTGCCGGCCCTGATGGCATGCGTGATGCCAGAGCACGCCGTGGCGGCACTGTTTCTGCCCATCGCGTGGGAGCTGGTTCGCAGTCTGAACCTGAGGCCGGGCCATCGCTATGCCCAGCTGCTCTTCTTTGCGCTGGCCTGGGGGTCCATTATCGGTGGCGTGGTCACGCTGCTGGGGGGAGCACGCGGCCCGCTGGCGCTGGCCTTGAGTCAGGAGCTGACCGGCCGAACCTTCTCTTTTCTGGACTGGACGCTGGCCGCCGCGCCGATCGCGGTGCTGGTGCTGCTCGTGGCGGCCATGGTGTTGCTGTGGCGTATCCCCTCCGACGGGCTGGACATCAAGGATGCGCGTGAGCGCATTCAGCTGCGGCGCCTGGAGATCGGCGCGCTGGATCTGCGCGGCTACGCGATGGGAGGCTTGCTGCTGCTGACGGTGGCAGCCTGGCTGTTTGCCGGGCATGCCAGCAGTCTGGCCGCCATCGCGCTGGTCAGCGTCGTGCTGATGTTTGCGCTGCGCCTCGTGGAATGGAAGGTGCTCGAATCCTCGGTGAACTGGGGCGTGATCCTGATGTATGGCGGTGCGATCGCGCTGGGCAAGGCGCTGACGGTCACCGGGGCCGCGCTGTGGCTGGCCGGCAGCCTGTTTCCCGATGCGCTGGCAGGCCTTGGCCTGCTGGCCGCGCTGGCACTGGTCACGTTATTCTTCACGGAGGCCGTCAGCAATGCGGCGGCCGTGGCCATTGTGCTGCCGGTGGCGATGCCGCTGGCGGCAGCCTCGGGCATGGATCCGGTGGCGCTGGCCCTCTGCGTCGGCATCGTGTCGGGCTTCGCCTTCATGCTGCCGATGGGCACGCCGCCGAATGCGATGATCTACGGCAGCGGCCATGTTCGCAGCGCGGCGATGATCCGCCACGGCGCGATCCTGTCCCTGTCCTCGCTGCTGATATTTCTTGCGGTTGCCGCGTTCTGGTGGCCGACCCTGGGTTGGAGTCTGAATCGTGGATGATGCGTTGAAAAACAAGGTCGAGTCGGCCAGAGGCCTGCTGCAGCAGGCCAGGGACGCTCATGGGGACGGGCTGGTCTATCCCTGCAGCTTCGGTGCCGAAGGGTCGGTGATGATCGATCTCATGCAGCGGGGCGGCATCGATGTGCCGGTCGTGACGCTGGACACCGGCCGCCTGCCGCAGGCGACCTATGAAGTCATTGAGGCCATTGAAAAACGCTATAGCATGCGCGTGAAGGTACTGTTCCCCGACTGCGAGGAGGTTGCGGCGATGGTGCGCGAGCATGGCGTCAACCTGTTTCGCCGGTCGGTGGAATTGCGCAAGCGCTGCTGCGAGGTGCGCAAGGTCAGGCCGCTGATGAAGGAGCTTGAGGGCAAGCAGGCCTGGATCACCGGCCGTCGCAGGGAGCAATCCAAGAGCCGGGCTGGCATGCAGCCAATCGAGGACGATCCGGTCTATGGCCTGAAGAAATACAACCCGCTGCTGGACTGGCGCTGGGATGATCTCTGGGCCTATATCCGGGAGTATGATGTGCCCTACAACCGGCTGCACGATGCGCACTACCGTTCGATCGGCTGCGAGTGCTGCACGCGGGCCATCACGGTCGGCGAGGATGAGCGCGCCGGGCGCTGGTGGTGGGAAAATGAGGATGTCGCGGCAGAATGCGGCCTGCACGTGATGAGCCTGAAGGAAGTCACGGGCGAGATCGAAGGCGGCGAGGGGATTTAGGAGAGAACATGACCGAAACAGGGATTTCACAACATCGGTTGACGCAGCTGCAGGCGCTGGAGGCCGAGTCGATTCATATCATGCGCGAGGTCGTCGGCGAATTCCGCAATCCGGTGATGCTGTATTCCATCGGCAAGGATTCCAGCGTCATGCTGCATCTGGCACGCAAGGCGTTCTATCCGGCGCCGCTGCCGTTTCCGCTGCTGCATGTCGACACCGGATACAAGTTCCCGGAGATGTACGAGTTCCGCGACTGGTATGCGAAGGAGATCGGCGCGGAGCTGATCGTGCGCCGCAACGAGGATGCGATTGCGCGCGGCATGAATCCCAAGGAATACGGCGTGGCCCGCTGTTGCGGTGCGCTGAAGACCCAGGGACTGCTCGATGCGCTCGAAGAGGGTGGATACGATGCGGCCTTCGGGGGCGCGCGCCGGGACGAGGAGCGCAGCCGCGCCAAGGAGCGGGTGTTCTCGATCCGCGACGAGTTCGGTCAGTGGGATCCGAAGAATCAGCGTCCGGAGCTGTGGAATATCTATAATGGTCGCATCCACGAAGGCGAGTCCGTGCGTGTCTTTCCGCTGTCGAACTGGACGGAGATGGACATCTGGCTGTATATCCGCGAGGAGAACATCCCGATCGTGCCGCTGTACTATGCCAAGAAGCGCCCGATGGTCGAGCGCGGCGCGATGCTGATTCCGGTCTATCCGGGCATGGAGGATCAGCTGCACGAGGGCGAGGAGCCGACCGAGGTGATGTGCCGCTTCCGCACGCTGGGATGCATCCCGTGTACCGGCGCGGTCCGTTCCGAGGCCACGACGATCGACGAGATCGTGGCCGAGGCGGCAGCGGCGCGGCGCTCGGAGCGCGAAACGCGCATCATCGATCACGGATCCAATACGATGGAAGACAAGAAGAAGGAAGGCTATTTCTGAGCGGTCCGCAAGGGCCAGCCGGCGAAGGGTGAGGGCATGACTGAGATCAATTACAAGATGGCGGAAGAGATCGAGCTGCTGCGGCTGGTGACGGTCGGCAGCGTCGATGACGGCAAGTCCACGCTGATCGGGCGCCTGCTCGTGGATACGAAGGGCGCATTCGAGGACCAGCTGCTGGCTGTGCGCAAGAAGAAGGGGCAGCAGCATGTGGCCTCGGCCGGTGAGATCGATCTGGCGATGCTGACCGACGGGCTGGCCGCCGAACGCGAGCAGGGTATCACGATCGATGTGGCCTACCGCTATTTCGCGACGCCCCGGCGCAAGTTCATCATGGCCGACTGTCCCGGACATGAGCAGTACACCCGCAACATGGTCACCGGCGCCTCGACCGCCAATGCCGCGATCATCCTGATCGATGCACGCAATGGCGTCATGCCGCAGACGAAGCGACATACCCATATCCTCGGCCTTCTCGGGATTCCGCATCTGATCGTGGCGGTGAACAAGATGGACATGGTCGGCTACGACCAGGCCGTGTTCGAGGGCATTCGCCAGGAGATGCAGGAGTATTGCGCCAGACAGGGGATACGCGACCTGATCTGCGTGCCGATCTCGGCCCTGGTCGGCGACATGGTGGTCGTGCGCGGCGAGAACATGGACTGGTATCAGGGCAAGACCCTGCTGGATACGCTGGAGAGCCTGTCGGTGCTGGACGACATCGATGCCAAGCCGTTCCGCTATCCGGTGCAGCTGGTCAACCGTCCGCAGACGCCGGATCTGCCCGACTATCGCGGCTTCATGGGTACGGTTGTCTCCGGAACGGTGCGCGTCGGCGATGAGGTGGTCGTGGCCGCCAGCGGCCTGCGCTCGCGCGTCAGGGAGATCGTCACCTTCGATGGCAATCTCGACGAGGCCTTTGCCCCGCAGAGCATTACGCTGACGCTGCATGACGAGATCGATATCTCGCGCGGCGACATGCTGTTCAAGCCGGGCGAGGAGGCGAAGGAGTCCAAAGAGATCAGCGCCGATGTCTGCTGGATCGGGGACGAGCCGCTGAGCGCGCGCAAGAAATACCTGATCAAGCATACGACCCGGACCGTCAAGGCCCTGGTGGACGAGGTCGAGTTCCGTACCGATATCCACAGCCTGAATCAGGAGCAGGCCGATGAGCTCGGCATGAACGAAATCGGGCGTATCCGCTTCCGGTTGCAGAAGCCGCTTCACTATGATGTCTATCGGGACAACCGCATGACCGGCAGCTTCATCATCATCGACAGCTTCACGAACAACACCGTCGGGGCCGGCATGATCGTCGAATAGCAGCGCGGCAAGCCTGTGAGAGGCATCACCGCCTCGATTTGCGATCGAGGCTATGATGTCGCCTGAGACGGGTTTCAAGCAGAAGGAAGCTCGGGCCCGGTCCGGCAGGCGACATCCCTCCTTCCCCTCCCTGACGTCTGTCGGCCGGGCCTATGGCCCGAGGCGGATGCCGATTAAGATTTTCCTCTAAAATCTTTAGGCCTAGGCGGTTTTTCGCCGGGGCGGTAATATTCCCCCTGTAGCAATCATCCG
>CAZDLB010000010.1:0-23631 GCA_964505995.1 uncultured Zetaproteobacteria bacterium | reverse complement strand
TTGGAGGCCCTCCTTCATCCCTTCAATGTCTCATATGTGTCTGAACCAGGACAGCGCTTCATATTAGGCCAGAAGCTTCCGATTTCAAAGGAAAATCCCGCATTCCTCCGGGCTTGGCCTCAGTCGATCTCCAGCCGGCGGGGGTGACGTGTCAGATTCTCGCAGCCGCCCCGGCGTACGACCACCATGTCTTCCAGGCGCACGCCGCCGAGCTGCAGGTAGTACAGGCCGGGTTCGACGGTCACGACCTGGCCGGCCTTGAGGATGTCGGACCGGGTCGAGATTCTCGGAGCCTCATGGATCTCCAGGCCGACCCCGTGACCGGTGCCGTGGAAGAAGCCCTGCTGGCGACCCCGATGCATGCCGGTCGGATAGCCCCTGGCCTGAAAATGATCGAGGATGGCCCGATGGATGGATGCGCCATCCACGCCGTCGGCCACGCGATCCAGGCCGATGTCCTGTCCCTCCCGCACGGTGCGATACAGCCTTTTCTGTTCCGGCGTGGCCCTTCCCTTGACATAGGTGCGGGTCATGTCTCCCCAGTAGCCGCTGGCGAGAACGCGCGGAAAGATGTCGATGATGATCAGGCGCGAGGCGCGAATGAAGCCCGAGCCGGTGTTGTGCGGATCGGCAGCCTCGCGGCCGCAGGCGACAATGGTATGGGCCGGCATCGCGCCCCGGGCGATCAGGAAGGTTTCGATGGCCCGGCGGACATCGGCCGATCGAACCCGCTTTCCCGGCCGCTCACTGGTTGCCGGAGCCCGCAGGATGCCGTCATCGCCAACGGAGCAGTCCGCCAGAAAGCGCTCGGCCTCGCGCATGGCCAGCCGGGTCAGCCGTTCGGCATGGGCCAGATGCCCGATCTCGGGCTCGCTCTTGATCGCGCGGCCGGGAAACATCGCACCCTTGCAGACGCGGATCTCGAAGCCCCAGTCGCGCAGCCGCTCCGCCGCACCAAGGGGGAAATGTTCCGGCACTTCGAGTTTGCGGATGCCGCGATCGCACAGAAAGGCTGCTGCGATGCCGGCTAGTCCCGTGCGCCCTTGCTTCTCGGCCGCCTGCCGGTAGGGCGTGTCCAGATGGGTCTGGCAAAACCGGGAACTCCGGCGCGCCCGGTCGATCTCCAGCGGCGAGAAAAGGCCATGCCATTGCCCGCTGATTTCGATGGCGATGAACGGGTCGGGCACGAAGATGCCGCTGACATAGAGCATGTCGGCATCGTGCTCCGAATCGGCCATCATCAGGCGGGCGAACTGCTTCATGCGCTGGATTCTGTCAGTCCGTCGCCTCGCTGTCTTGTTCGTCGGCATGATCCTGGGCCAGCAGATCCTTCAGCGTCATGTCCTGCATCAGCCTTGCATGTTCTCGGTTCATGCGGAAATAGAGCCCCTGAAGTCGCCGGCCGATCGGCGAGTCCTGCCAGTCCTCCGGCACGCGCATCGCGGTCCGGTTCAGGGCCTCGTAGATGTGCAGCAGGCTCAGTTCGTCGGCCGAACGGCCGAGGACCCAGGATGGCTGCCCCGAACTCATGGTGCTGCGCAGCAGCCCCAGGTTGCACAGCTGGTCCAGCCATTCCTGCATGATGTTCTGCGGCACTCCGGTTTCCTCAAGGATTTCGTCCAGCTTCAGCGTCCGCCCGCGGCTCAGGGCCTCGGCTGCGCGCAGCAGCAGCAGGTGCGCATAGAACTGGCTGACGCCGGGGCGGAGGTAGCTGCTGTGCTTGCGGTGCGACTGTTCCGGATGTTGCAGACAGAACGCAATCTCCGCGCCGATGAGCACGATGACCCAGACCAGATACAGCCAGATCAGGAAGATCGGCAGCGTCGAGAGCGCGCCGTAGAGCTTTTCATAATTCGCGATATGGGTGACATAGAATGCAAAGCCGAACTTCGTGGCCTCGAACAGCGCGCCGCCCACCAGGCCGCCGACGATCGCATAGCGGAACGGCACATTCGTGTTCGGAAGCACCATGTAGAGCGTCGTGAGCGCCAGCGATGACATCAGCCACGGCAGCACGAACGGGATATGACTGATCACCGTGGCTCCCTCGGCCACATGTCTGAGCACGGGCAGCGCCGCGAAGTACGACGTGATCGAGATCGAGGCGCCGATGAGAATCGGGGCCAGCGTCAGCGTGGCCCAGAAGGTGACGAACTTGGAAAACCAGGCGCGATCCCGGCTGATGCGCCAGATCGAATTGAAGGCCTCCTCAACCGTGTTCAGCAGGGCCGTGGCGGTGAACAGGAGGCCGATGATGCCGAACACGGACAGGGCAGTGGTCTTGCTGGTGACGCTGCCGAGGTATTCCTGAACCGCCTGCTGGCTCGTCGGCAGCAGGTATTCGAGCAGCGCATCGCGCACGCTTGCGGCAATGGCATCAAAGGCCTGAAAACTGGTGAAGACCGAGAAGCCGAGCGCCACCAGCGGCACGATGGCCAGCAGCGAGGCATAGGCCAGTGCCGAGGCGCGCTGGATGCACTTGTCGGCCACGAAGCGCTGCATCACGCGATAGCAGAAGCGCAACAGATGCGTCGCATGGCGGTAAAGCGCCGGCAGGCTGGCGATATCCGCGACATCCATGTCCAGGACCCTGGCCAGCATCGAACTTCTGGCTTTCTCGTGTTTCTTCGGCATCGAACACCCCTTGCAAACCTACTTTAGAGGGCTTCGGGCCGGGAGGGAAGGGGCTATCCGACGCGTCGGGGCTGCGGCATCCAGCGGTAGCGGAGCTCCAGCCCGGGTTCGATGCGGATGCACTGCAACCCCAGGCGTTTCTCGACATTCAGCGCGATCGGAGCCTTCAGATTGGCCGTGACCCATTCGGCATCGGCAAACGGGTTGAGCACGAGCATCCACATCGGCGTATCCCCGGGTTCCAGTTGCAGACAGCATCGCTGCTCTTCCGTCAGTTCCGGAGCTTCCCCGAGCCTGGATTCATCCCACGGTGTCAGCAGGAAGGCCGCCTCGGGCTGGTCCACACACTGCAGGCAGACGATGTCGCCGTGTCCTTCGTAGATGAAGCCGAAATGCCGGGCCTCGGGAAAGCCGGCAATGCCCTGGGGAAAGACAAAGCCTTCCTCGCCTTTCACCGATTCGACTCCCGGCTCAGTCTTCATGATGGTCTGCTGCATCGCGAACTCCTTTCAGCCAGCGTAGCGCATCCGTACCGCCCGCAGCCTGGTTCTCCTTCTGGATCAGCTCGTAGATCTCCAGCCGATGCACCGGTACATCGGGTGGCGCGTCGATCGCAAAGCGGACGATGCGGCCGTCCTGGACATCCTGGATGACGATGCGAATGTCATCGTTGATGCGGATGGACTGGCCAACGGTTCGCCTCAGAACGAGCATCAGCGCAGGAAGTTGATCAGGCTCAGTGACTTGAGCTGCGCCACCTGCGAATAGGCGGCCTGCAGCGCAATGCTGGACTGCTGAAGTTCGGCCACCACGGCGGGCACATCCACGCCCTCATGCTGGTTCAGGCGCTTCTCCAGCGTCAGGTTCATGTCCTCGTAGGCCGTGCGGGTGATGCCGATGGCGCTGATGCGGGAGCCGACCTCGCTGGTCAGCTCGGTGATCGCATTGCCGGCAGCCACGAGATCATTGAGCGCGGTCTGCAGGCCGGCCGTGTCGTTGGCCTGCAGTGCGGTCGTGAACGACTGCATGGCCGCAAAGGCGGCGGCGAAAGCCGGATGATCGCCGCGCACGTTGCTGATGACCTGCTGGTTGTCGGCAATGGCGACGACGCGATCCTGGCTGCTGCCATTGTAGGTGATATTGCCCAGCGCATCCCGGATGAAGGCCGGCTGATCCACGGCCGTGCCGGCAAACAGGGATTGTCCTTCCCATTGCTGGTTGGCGTCGGCCAGAAGCTGTTCGGTCAGCTGCAGGGCTTCCTGAGCAGCGGCCTGGCGTTCGCTGGCCGTGACCTGAGCCGAGGCCTGCTGCGTGGCCAGCGCGCTGGCGCGCTTGAGGATGTTGCCCATGTCGTTGAGCATGGTCTGACTCATGCCCAGGCGCGATTCGGCCGTGGCGATTGCACCGAGGCTTCCCTGAATGCCGGTTCTGGCATGGCGCAGGTCCAGCGAGGTCTTGTAATCGATGCCGGCCTCGGCCGGGGTCTGGAATCGCGTGCCGGAGGCGATTTTGGCATTGCCCCTGTTCTGAATGTCCAGCTGCTGGCGGATGCCCTTGAGCAGGCTGTCATAGAGCTGCGAGGTCGTCACCCTCATCGGATCAGCCCCAGAAGCGAATCGAGCATCTGATTCGTCGTCGAGATGACCTTGGCGGCAGCCTCGTAGGCCCGCTGATACTTGATCATCGTCACCAGTTCCTCGTCCACATTGACGCCGGAAAAGGCCTGGCGCTGGGCATTGAGCGAATCGGCCTCGGCCGTACGGTACTGCAATTGCTGAGCGGCGGTGGCCACGTCGTTGCCGTATTGCGTGGACAGGGATGCCGTGCGTTCGTGCAGACTGGCAGCCGGGCTGCCATCGATGCTCAGCGCCGTGTTCTGCAGGTTCAGGATATCCAGCGCGACGGCATTGTCACCGGCCTGGATGGACGAGGTCAGCGGGTCCACGCGGCCGGTTGCGATGACGGAGGCATCGGCGCTGACGGCATCGGAGATCCGGATCGAGGCCGCATCGCCACCGGCAAAGAGGGTGTTGATCTCATAGGCGGCCAGTACATTTGAGCTGTCCGCGCCCAGCGCGATGGACCCGCCGGCCGCAGCGGCGATGGACAGCCGGCCGCTGGCATCGATGCTGGCGCTGACGCCGGCGATGGCATTGATCTGGGCAGCGATGTCGTTCATCGTCGTGACACCGGCCACGACATTGATCGCCGTGCCGCCTGGCGGGGTGGCGTTGCCGGCGGCATCATGGACATGCAGCGTGAAGCTGCCGGATACGATCTGGGCGGCAAACGGGGCGCTTTGGGCCGGATCGTTCAGCGGCAGGGCGGCATTGGATGGCTGGCCGGCCGTGAAGCTGGTTGCCGGTGTGGCTGAGGCCCCGCTGGCCTGCAGCTGATTGACCGAGAAGATCAGGTTTCTGGCAATCGAATCCAGGCTGGCGAGATAGCCGCCCAGCCGGTTGTCACGCAGCTCGATCAGACCGCCGAGACTGCCACCCTGATCAAGCCCGCTGACGGTCGCATTGGTTTCGCGGATGACGATATCGGAGAAGCCGCCGGCAGCACTCGCGCCGCGGCCGAGATGGCGGGCGACATCATCCTGCACCAGCAGATCGCCACCGGCGGTCTGCAGCAGGAAGCCGCCATTGGGCGTGCTGATCTGCTGCACTGGAAGGAAGGCGGAAAGCTCGCGAACGGCCTGATCGCGCTGATCGCGCAGGTCGTTGGCCACGCCGGTCACCCCCTGGCCGCCGACCTCATGACGCTGGATCTGTGCGCTCAGCGAGGCGATCTGATCCAGCAGGCTGTTGGCCTGAAGAATGCCCTGGTCGATGCTGGCATCGGCGCTGAGCCGGGCTGCGGAAAGCTGCTGCTGCATGCCGCTGATGCTGCTGCCTACGGTGGCGCTCTTGGTGCGCACATTAAGCTTCAGGGCCGCATCCTGGGGATTGTTGGCCAGCTGCTGCCAGCTCAGGAAGAATTCATCCAGTGCCGAAGCCAGACCGGTACTGGAGAGACTGCCGAAGACATTTTCGACGCTGTTCAGGCCGGTGCTGATTTCGTTCCAGAAGCCCTGCTGCGAGCCGTTGACCAGTTGCGCCTGAGAGATCAGCGGATCGACGCTGCGGCGGATCGCATTCACATCGACTCCGCGACCGAAGTTCAGACCGCCGATGCGGTCCGGGCTCACCGTGACCAGGTCCGTCGTCTGACGTGAATAGCCGGGCGTGTTGACATTGGCAATGTTGTGGGAGATCACATCCATCGCCTTCTGCTGGCTCTTCAGGCTGCTGGCCGCGATATTCAGGCTGTCGAAGATCATCCGCCTGCCCTCGGACGATAGGTCTGCTCATGATGAGCCAGGCCAAGGTGTTGCAGGATGGCGGCCGATACATTGTAGGCCGCATGCATGCGCAGCCGGTTTTCCTCGCCTCGCCGATCGACCTGAAGGATGCGCTCGTAGAGGTTTCGCCGCAGTGACTGCAGGGCTTCCGCGCTTTCGCCGGCATAAAGGTCGATCACGGCCTCCAGCGACATGGATGCATCGATGCCGATCCTGGTCAGAAGCTGGCGGCATTCCTGCTCCATCTCATTCAGACGACGGTGGCAGGCCAGCCTTTCGTCGGCCAGGGAGAGAACGCGCTCACCATCGAGGCTGCGAATGGCTTCATATTCCGCCATCGTCAGCCTTTCAAGCTCGCGGGCGCAGTCATTCATCCGCTCAAGCAGGGGCTTAAGCTGCGCATCCAGATTCATGTGGGAGCCGCTCATGACCAGGGACGCTCCGCGATGGCATTGCCGACAATCTGCACGGCGATCTTGCGGGAGTCGGACTTGAAGCTGCCGTTCTCAAGTGCGTCGCGGATGGCTTCGATGCGTTCCATGCGCACCTCATCCATTCCGGCCAGCATCGTGCGGGCCTTTTCGCGCAGGCTTGCCGCGTCGGCAACCTGAACCGAGTCCCGTTTGCCTCCGGCCTTCCGGCCGGCCTTGCTTCTGGATGCGGACGCCGGCTTCTGGATGCCGGAGAGGCCGCCTGTTCGATTAACGCGCATGTCGAATTGCCTCCGTGGCCTGATCCACCGGATGTTCAAGCTTGCTGGCGATGCTCTCGGCCATATAAGCCTTATCGGCGGGGTTGGCATGATCTTGAGCCACTGCACGGCTCATCTGACGGTAGATGGATTCGGCAATGCCGAATTCGCCGCGCCGGCCGGCGGTCTCGGCAATGGCCTGATCCATCATCGAATCCTGAACGTCCTGGGCAAAGCCATGCGGAAGCAGTCCGGATTTCGGAATGCTGCTTCGCATGGCATGCAGCATCTGCTCGATGAACTGCCCCTCGAACTTGAGGCTGACCTCCCAGAGACGGGAGTCCGGATGCGGATTGCCGGCAGGTGACTGAAAGCGAGTTTCCGCCGGATGCCGGTCTTGCCGATCCTTGCGGATGCGGTCGAAGGATGTTCTGAAATCGGCTTGTGCGGGCCCGGAGCGCGGCGCCTGATGGGATCGCGGCGCCTGCCGGCGCTCCTGGGCCAGAATGCTGTCGATGACGCTCTCAACCAGATCGCGCATTACATCGTCCTCAGCTCGGCATGCAGCGCGCCGGCGGCCTTGATGGCCTGCAGTACGGCGATCAGGTCGCTGGGGGTTGCGCCGACGGCGTTCAGCGCCTGAACCAGCCTGGACAGGGAAACCTGTTTGGGCAGCACGACAAGCCTGGCCTCATCCTCGGAAACCTGAACATTGGTGCGATCCACCGTCGTCGTCTGGCCACCGGCGAAGGCATTGGGTTGCGAGACCTGCGGATTCTCGGTGACGCTGACGCTGATGTTGCCATGGGCCACGGCCACGGTGTCGATGCGCACCTCCTGGCCCATGACAATGGTGCCGGTCTTCTCATCGACCATGACAACAGCGGGATGGTCGATCGGCACATCGATCTGTTCCAGGCGCGCCAGCAGTTCAACGGAGTTGCCGTCGCGATTGTCCACGACCACGGTGGCCGAATCGATGGCCCGGGCCCGTTTCTCGCCAAGCGCCTGGTTGATGGCATCCTGCATCTGCTTGACCATCGTGAAATCGGGGCGATGCAGGCTCAGCGTGATATGATCCTGATCCGCTGCCAGTCCACGGGGAGCCGCGCGTTCAACACGCGCGCCATTGGGGATGCGTCCGGCGGTCGGATGATTCTTCGTCGTGCTGCCGGCGTTGCCGGCCGCGGCGAAGCCGCCGACGGAAAGACTGCCCTGGGCCACCGCATACGGCTTGCCGTCGCCGCCGAGCAGGGGGGTGACCAGCAGCGTACCGCCTCGCAGGCTCTTGGCGTCTCCGATGCTGGAGATATTGACGTCGATCTGCTGGCCGGGGCGTGCGAATGGCGGCAATTCGGCCGTGACCATGACGGCAGCGATATTCTTCGGCTTCATCTTGCTGATGTCGGCGCGGACATTGACCCCGAGCCGTTCGAGCATGGCCGTGATGCTGTTGACGGTAAACGGTGAGGAGGTCGTCGAATCACCGGTGCCGTTCAGGCCGACGACGATGCCGTAGCCGATCAGCGCATTGCTGCGCACGCCTTCGATGTCCGCCAGGTCCTTGATGCGCTCGGCCTGGGCCGGCATCGGCGGCATGCCAAGCAGAAGGGACAGGGCGACAGGGAGTAGCCGGCGCATCAGAACGGCCATATCTGATCCAGTGTCCGGGCCAGCCAGCCTTCATGCGCCACCGTGGCCAGCTCGCCGCCGCCTCCATAGCTGATCTGGGCCTGCGCGACCTTCGAGGACGGAATGGTGTTGTCCGGCGCGATGTCGGTGGGGCGGATGATGCCGGAGAAGGTGATCTCCTGAGGCTGCTGATTGATTGTCAGCTGGCGGCGCCCGACGATTCGCATGTTGCCGTTGGGATAGACATGCGTGACCACCGACGTGACGCTTGCCGTCAGCGTGTCGGAATTGCTGGTGGAGCCGGAGCCGTCAAAGGTTTTCGCATTGCTCATGCCCAGACTGCCGGAAGGATTGACGGCGGCATTCTTGGTGGCATTGCCGTAATCGATGCTGGCATTCAGGCTGGTGGATAGATCGGACTTGCGGCTTTTCTTCGTGCCCAGTGAACGTGTTGCGCTGGCATTTTCCTGCACGAGGACCGTGACCAGGTCGCCGACGGCCGAGGCCTTGGTCTCGGCAAACAGGCCGACACCACCACCGGCCCACAAAGAGCCGTTGGCGCTGGCATTCCGGGGCTGGCTGCTCAGTGCCTGTTCGACCTCGAGCCGGTTTTCGTCGGTCATCGCGGTTCTGGCCTGTGGCATGCACGCGGACAGGCTCAGGACGAGCAGGCCGGAAACCCATGCGATGCGAAAGATGCTCATCCCTCACCTCCCGCCATCGAGACGCGGACTAGCTGCGGACTTTCGGCCACGGCGCGCAGGACCTGCCCGCTGCGCAGGTTCTGTACCAGCAGCGCATCGCCGCGAGCGGCGGTGCGCAGGGCCTTGCCCGCCGTGCGGACATGGATCGGGCCGGCATCGAGAACGATCTGCACCGGGTCACCGCGCCGGATCATCGGCGGCCGCCTGACCTGGGTGCTGAGGATGGCCTCGCCGGCATGGATGGGCCGGATCAGCCGCATGCCGGCCAGGCTTTGCGCGGAGCGGAAGGTCTTGCCATGGTGGCCGGCGATATCGACGCGCTTGAGTGTCATCATGCCAATGGAAAGCAAGCTGCGTGCCGGAAGCGTGGATGTGGCCACAACGACCTTGCTCCACCAGTGCACGCGCACCGGCACATACCAGCGTCGCACATTCGCCCCCTGGCCCTTGCGCGCGATCAGCGACAGGCGTTTCGGATGCCCATGCAGCCGTGGCAACTGCCATGTCAGTGGCCCGCGCACATCCGGCCAGCGCTCCACCGCGATCAGTTCGGCCGTGGCTCCCTGCCAGTGGATGCCGCGCTCGAAGAATCGCTTCAGCGACTGCTCCGCAGCTGCATCCGCAGCCAGGGCGGGAAGCGGCAGGAAAAGCATCAGCAGCGCGAGGACCCGCTTCATGCGATTTTACCTGCGGACATTGTTGGCCGTCTGCAGCATTTCATCGGCGGCCTGGATGGCCTTGGAGTTCATCTCGTAGGCGCGCTGCGCCGAGATCAGATTGACCATTTCCTCGACCATGTTGACATTGGACATTTCCAGCATCGCCTGGCCGATCGAGCCCAGCCCGTTTTCCGACGGGTTGCCGATGATCGGTTCGCCGGAGGCATTGGTGCTCTGGAACAATGAGTTGCCGATGAGTTTCAGACCGGCCGGGTTCTGGAAGCTGGCGATCTGGATCTGGCCGACGACGGTCTGCACGGCTCCAGGCTGCTCCACGGAAACCGTGCCATCGGGGCCAACGAGGATGGACAGCGCATCCTGCGGGATGGTGATGGCCGGTTGCAGCAGATCACCGGAAGGCGTGACGATCTGCCCCTGGCTGTCGATGGAGAACGATCCGGCCCGAGTGTAGGCGGTATCGCCGTTGGCCAGCTGCACCTGGAAGAATCCCTTGCCCTGTATCGCGAGGTCCAGCGGGCTGCCCGTCTGTTTGAAATCTCCCTGGGAGAACAGGTTTTCCACGCCGACCGTGCGCACGCCCATGCCGATCTGGATGCCCGTCGGCAGTTGCGTGCCGGCGGCACTCGCTTCGGCGCCCGGCGCCTGAATCTGCTGATACATCAGATCCTGGAAATGGGCGCGGCCGCGCTTGAAGCCAGCGGTGTTGACATTGGCGAGGTTGTTGGAAATGACATCCACATTACGGCTCTGTGCGGCCATGCCTGTGGCGGCGGTATGCAGTGCTAGCAACATAGTGACTCCTTATCCCTGCACCAGACCGACCCGGTCATTGAGCAGGCTTGCTTGCTGGTTGTAGATCTCGACGACCTTCATCATCGACTGCGATGAGCGCATGACATCGATCAGCTCGGTCATCGCGAGAATGCTGTTGACGTTCGATTGCTCGAGCATGCCCTGACGCACGGTGATATCGGACGGGGCATCGGCGAGATTGGATGCGGGTGTGAGCAGCAGCACGCCGTGACGCACGGCGACCTTGGAACTGTCCTTGAGGCTGGCAAGCCCCATCGTCGCGACGGGTTCGCCGTCACTGTAGAGCGTGCCATTGGCGGATACGGAAATCTCACCTGCCGGCAGCGTGATCGGCTGTCCGCCATCGTCCAGAACCGGAAGGCCGCTTTTGGTCACGAGCTGGCCGGATGCGTCCATGCTGAAGTTGCCGGCGCGGGTCAGAGCCGTTTCACCGTTGTCCAGGCGCACCTTGAAGAAGGCATCGCCCTGGATCGCGAAATCCAGCGGATTGCCGGTGCTGGTCAGGATTCCCTTGCGCGTGTCGGTGAATTGACGATTGAGCGAAAGGTAGCCGGCCGCCGCCTGATCGGGGGCAGCGATGTCCTGCGTCGCGGCCGTGAAGATGGTCGAGAACGAGGTGCGGTGAGCCATGAAACCAACGGTGTTGGCATTGGCCAGATTATGGCTGATGTCGTTGAGCTTGTTCTGCGCCATCTGGTTCGCATTGCCGGAAATGAAGAAACCGCGTTGCATGTCTTCTCCTGATCAGTGTGACTTGCCCCATGGCATGCAAGCATCGGGCCAATGATGCGAAGCCGGCTTTCTTTATGTTTTCAAAGGGGTTGGACGATTCGAAGTGGTGTTCCCGGTGATGCCCCGGGAAGATTTTACCGCTCCTGACTGTTCATTTTTTCCGCCAGTCGGCGGTCCGTCTGGTACAGGAATGCCAGCAGCTCGGCGACCAGCTGGTAGGCCTCCTCCGGGATCTCCGTTCCTGCCGGTACGCGGGCCAGGATTTCGGCCAGGTTGTCGTCCTGATGGATATGGATGCCCTCGTGACGGGCGATTTCCATGATTCTGCGTGCGATATGGCCATAACCCGAGGCCAGAACCTTCGGTGCTCCGGCAGAGGCCGGATCGTAGGCCAGTGCGACGGCGGCCGGCTGATCGGATGCGTGTGGCGGTGGAAGCCTCTTCTTCATGCCATATGGCCGCGCTGGCTTGCGTGCGGCTGCAGGGGTTCCGGCCCCAGGCTCATGCGCCCCTGCAGTCGTTCCTGACGGCCATCCCCATTCTGGCGGTCAATGAAGGAGTCGAAGCCCGTCAGCATTTCGCGGTAGGCCTCGGATGTCGTGGCCCTAAGCTTCAGCTGCAGCGGCTGCTCGCTTCTCTTTTCCAGCATGAAATAGACCGTTTGCAGATGCTCAAGGTCCACGCGGCCGTGAAGGGCATAGCCGGCGGAATCCGTTTCCGCCTGCATCATCCCCCTTGGGCTGCCGTCATCCGCATCGATCAGCATCCTGCGTCCCGCCTCGCCCCCTTCCTTCAGCAGCAGCGGCAGTCCGGGCGAAAGCGGGCTGGGCTGCGTTTCGCTCGCGGTGTGGGATGCCGCCGTGTTTCGAGGCGCGGCATGGGGGGCATCCCTGGAGAGCTGCTCGGCAACGCGGCGACTGAGCATGTCCAGAACCCTGGATTCACTGAGGATGCGCATATGTGCCGGCAGTTCGCGGCTCAGAACCTCCAGCCAGATGTGCCCCACAGGCGTGTTCGGGGGCACCCTGGCCTGCATCCGGAAGGTGCCCAGGGCGATGGTGGCGAGATCGGGTGCATCCAGCGACAGGACTCGGGCGGAAACCAGGCTGCCGTTGGGCCAGGGCAGGCTGGATGGTGCCGCCGACTGGGAGGTTTGCGGAATGCCCAGCAGCAGGGTGCTGGCAACTGGAATCATGAGGGTTGTGCTGCTCCCTGAAGCTTGAGCAGCAGTCGGACCTGGGCCAGCGGAATGTCCAGCCTCTGGGCGATGGCCTCGGCACTGGCACCTTCACGATGCAGTCGCAGCACCAGGGTGGTACGTTCCGCCTGGGTGTTGCCGTTACGGGAAGCCGCCCTGGCTGCGTAGGCCTTGCGTGCGGCTGCCTGCGGCGTGATGCGGGGAGGCTGGACAGGAGAGGCTGCCGGAGCCGGTTCGTTTGTCGCCGCAGTCTGTTCATCCCGTGCCTCCTGAAGCTGTCTGCTGGCTTGCTCAAGAAGCCGGGAAGCCTCGGTTAGCTGGGCTGCAGTTCCGGCAAGCATGGCTTCCAGCTTGCGCTGCCTTGCCCCATTGCGTAGCCAGATGATGGCCAGCGCGATGACGGCTGCGATGAGAACCAGATCCAGGATCAGATTCAGCTGCCTAGCATCGTTGAGGATTTCCATGTCAGTCCAGTCCCATCAGACCGCGCAGTCGCAGAACCATCTGCGAATGCAGCTGCGAAACGCGGGATTCGGTCAGGTTGAGGATCAGTGCGATTTCCTTCATCGTCAGTTCCTCGTAGTAATACAGTGTAATCAGCACAAGCTCGCGGGGCGGGAGCTTGTCGATGGCGCTGGCCAGCTGATCGACGAACTCCATCAGCGAATGCTGGGACTCCGGCGTGGTCATCGGGTCGGCCTCGAGGGTTTCGAGAATGCTCAGCTCCTCATCCCCCGAGGTGATGGGCAGATCGTCAAAGTGCACGACCGACATCGATCGAACCTGATTCAGCCGCTGGCGATATTCCTCGATGGTCAGCCCAAGGTGCGCGGCGATCTCGGATTCCTCGGCCGGGCGCCCGTAAAGCTTTTCCAGCTCGGCAAAGGCCCCCTGCATCTCTTTGGCATTGTCGCGCAGGCTGCGCGGCATCCAGTCGAAGGTGCGCAGGTAATCGATCATCGCACCGCGAACGCGGTAGGATACAAAGGTCTTGAACTGGATGTCGCGGCCATGATCGAAGCGCTGGGCCCCGTCGAGCAGCCCCAGAACGCCGGCATCGATCAGATCATCGAGCTCGATCGAGTCGGGTGTGCGGCGCATCAGCTGATCGGCATGGTAGCGCACCAGTGGCAGATATTCCTCGAGCAGTTCCTCGGGCGTCGGGGTCGTGGCCTCACTCTGGTACTTCGGAGCCACGTTCATCGGCCGGACTCCTGTTCCCGAGCGACTTCGCTTGAAGCGGGAAGCAGCTGGTTCAGCCATGAAAGCAGGATGCCGATCCAGCCTCCCGCCAGGGTCAGCACGAGGATGCGAAGGATCGAATCGGTCAGGCCGATGTTGAACAGCAGACAGATCGCGCAGGCAAGAAGGAAGCCTGCCGAAGCCCCCAGCATGCCGGCATGAGCCACCCTCATGATGCCCCCGCGGCAGCCTGCAGTGATTCGCTGAGGCTGTGCTCCCAGAAGAATTGCAGGCCGCCCGAGCGCGAATCATCACGCGGACGAGCCAGAACGCCGTTGCAAACCTTATCCAGCTGACGGATCAGGTTGCCGTCATCGGAGGCATCCGGAAGACGTTGCTGCTGAATGGCATGGCGCACGGCCGGATGGTCCGGGATATTGCCGATATAATCGAGATAGACATCCAGATAGCGATCGGTGACGGACAGCAGCCGCTTGAACGTCATGTGACCGTCGATCTCGCCGGTCTGGTTGACGACGATCATGAAGCGTCGAACGGCCCGCTGCTTCGAGAGCACCTTGATCAGGGCATAGGCATCGGTCAGCGAGGTCGGATCCGGGGTCAGTACGACCAGCGAAGTCTCGGCGGCTGAGGCGAAATACAGAACATTGTCGCCGATGCCCGCAGCGGTATCGATCAGGATCAGGTCATAGGCCTGGCCGGCATCGCGCAGGCTGTCGAGCACGATCTGCTGCTCCTCCGGGTTCAGGCTCGTCAGTTCGTAAAGCCCATTGCCGCCAGGCAATACGTCGAACCCCCGGCCCGAGTCGATGATCAGGTCTTCCAGCTCGGCATTCTGGTTGAGCAGGTCCTGCATCGTTCCCTTGGGGCTCAGCCCCAGCATCACATCGACATTGGCCAGCCCCAGATCGGCGTCGATCAGGAGAACCTTCTGCCCGCTGCTGGCGGCACGGGCTGCCAGGTTGACGGAAAAGAAGGTCTTGCCAACACCTCCCTTACCGCTGGATATGGAAATGACTCGCGGTGAGGTCCGGGTGCTCATGCCGTCACCCTGTTTCGCGGGGAGATTTCCTGCCTTCCGAGGATGGAGGCCATCCCTTTCGGGGTCAGCCAGCCCATCTGTTCCGGCACTTCGGGTCCGAAGCTGCAGTAGCCCAGGGGAAGTCCGGCCATCATCGACCAGTTGACAATCTTGCCGGGCCGGTGGGTTTCATCGAGCTTGGTGAAGGCGATGTCGCTGACGCCCAGCTTGTTCGAACGTGCAATCAGTTGCATGCCGTCCTCCTCATCCATGTTTGCCGGAACGACCAGGAACCGGCGGCGGCAGCCAAGTTCGCGCCAAAGGGCGCTCTGCCGTTTCAGGCTGCTGCCGTGGCGTGGGCTCCAGCCTTCGCTATCGATAAGCAGGAGTTGTGCCGAATCGGCGCGTTTGAGGATGGAGGCTGCCTGATCGGGGCGGCGCAGGACATGCAGCTCGATACCAAGCGTTGCGGCATAGCCTTCCAGTGTTTCAAGGCCGCCCATGCGTTCGGTATCGGTGCTGATCAGCGCCACGCTGATGCCCTTGAGGCTGTAGTGGGCGGCAATCTTGGCGATCAGCGTCGTTTTGCCGGCGCCGGCCGGGCCACAGAACAGCAGGCGATTCTGCCCACGGGAGAAGTCAGGCCGACGCCCCCATGACAGCATTTTGACGCCCGCTGGCCTGCCTTCGGCGATGTCGCCGGCCAGATCAAAGGCGTGATTCGGTGAAACGCCGAGTTGCAGCAGATGATCAAAGGCCTGGCGTTCCCCGGCACCGGACAGGGAGTCACGCAGGCTCGAGGTTTCCCTGCGGCTCAGCCCCTCGAGGATGCGCTCCAGACGGCGCACCGTGGCCTCGGTGCTGTGGTGCTCAGCTCGAGGGCTTGCGACTGCCGGAGCTTCATGCTCGCCCGCATCCAGGGCGGCGTGGACATGCCAGATGCTGGCTCCCGATGCATCGCGGACCTGCTGGCGATCGAGGATGATCGCTTCCGGTCCGAGCTGCTGGCGAACCATGGCCAGGGCCTCGTGCAGCTTCGGCGCGGTGAACACCTTGATGCGCATTTACAGCACCACCTTGTCCAGGGCCTGGACGTTGGTTTTCGGCGGAATCTCGTTGATCGAGAGCACGGCGATGCGCGTCATGATCTTGCGCAATGCCTGGGACAGCGGGCTGCGCAGCTGCGGCGTGGTCAGCAGCACCGGCATATCGACATCATGGCGGGCGGTGATTTCGTTCAGTCGGGCGACAAAGCGCTGCCATTCAGCCATCTCCAGAGGCAGTCCCCAGCCAGGCTGCTGCGCCAGGCGCTCGCCCATGCGCTGTTCCAGCTCGCCATCGATCATGAACACCGCCAGCTCGCCTCGGGCGTTCAGATGCCGCTGGGTGATCGTGCGTCCCAGGCGGGCCCGGACATGTTCGACGAGGATATCCGGATCCTGGGTCTGCTGCACATGGTCGGCCAGGGCTTCCAGGATCAGCATCATGTCGCGGATCGGCACCCATTCGGCGAGCAGGCGTTGCAGCACATTCTGCAGCAGGCCGATGCTGACCTGGCCCGGGACGATTTCCTCGACGACCTTGGGATAGCGTTCGGACAGCCGATCCAGCAGTTCGTGAACCTGCGCCCGATCCAGCATCTCGGCGGCCTGGGCGCGAAGCACTTCGGTCAGATGGGTGATGATGACCGTGGATGGCTCGACCACGGTATAGCCCGAGAGTTCGGCCTGCTGACGCTTGTCCGGCGTGATCCAGACGGCCGGCAGGCCGAAGGCAGGTTCCTGCGTCGCGATGCCTTCGACGGCCGGACCATTGATCTGGCTCTCCAGTGCCAGCAGGTTGCGCGGACGGATCTCGCCGCGGCCGACGACGGCGCCGCGGATCAGAATCTGATAATCGGAAACCCCCAGCTGCAGATTGTCCTTGATATGCACCGGCGGCAGCACGAAGCCGATCTCCTGGGTGATCTGCTTGCGCACCTTCTTCATGCGATCGAGCAGATTGCCTTCGGAGCTGCTTTCGACCATGTCGATCAGGCCGTAGCCGATCTCCAGCCGGATCGGGTCCTCGACGAGAAGCTCGCTGAGGCTGTCTTCGGGCCTTTCCTCGACCGCGGCCTCGCTTTCTTCGGCAGGCGGCTCGGCGGCGCGCTGTTTCTCGCCGAGAAAGAGGTAATAGCCGCTCAGCGCCAGCCCGGCGGAGAGGATGACAAAGGGCAGGAAGGGCAGGCCCGGCACCAGGCTCATCAGCAGAAGCGCGCCGGCAGCCACCCAGTGGACCTTGGGATAGGAGGTGAACTGGGCCTTCAGCTCGAAGGGCAGCGCAACACTGCCGCTGGCGCGCGTGATGATGATGCCGGCCGCGGTCGAGATGACCAGGGCCGGAATCTGGGACACCAGACCGTCGCCGACGGTCAGCAGGCTGTAGACGGTCACGGCATCGGTGAGCGACATGCCCTGCTGCATGACGCCGATGATCAGTCCGCCGACGAGGTTGATGGCCGTGATGATCAGGCCGGCCACCGCATCGCCGCGCACGAACTTGGATGCACCATCCATCGCGCCGTAGAACTCCGCCTCGCGCGCAATGGCTTCTCGCCGCTTGCGTGCCTCGCGTTCGTCGATCATGCCGGCATTCAGATCCGCGTCGATGGCCATCTGCTTGCCGGGCATCGCATCCAGCGTGAAGCGGGCGGCCACCTCGGCGATGCGGGTGGAACCCTTGGTGATGACGATGAAGTTGATCAGCACGAGGATCAGGAAGATGATCAGGCCGACCACGGTATTGCCGCCGACGACGAACTCGCCGAAGCCCTGAATGACGTGACCGGCGGCTGTCGGCCCTTCCTGGCCGTGCAGCAGGATCAGCCGGGTGGTGGCGACGTTCAAGGACAGGCGGAACAGCGTGGTCAGCAGCAGCAGCGATGGAAAGACCGAAAAGTCGAGCGGCTTGAGCACATAGACGGCCGTCAGCAGGATCAGCACGCCGATCGTGATGTTGGCGGCTAAAAGCACATCCATCAGCCAGGTCGGCAGCGGCACCATCATCACCAGCAGCACGCCGAGCACGGAAACCGCCAGCAGAATGTCGGGCTGCCGGCTGATGCGCTGGAGTGTCAATGCTGCGGCCTGTTGCACGATGATGCCTTCTCCCTGTTCCTAAGTTGCCGTTATTGCTGTCTTAAACGGAAAATCTCCGCCAGGATGATGGCCACGGCCTCGAACAGGTGCTCGGGGATTTCGTCGCCGATCCTGACCTGCTTAAACAAGGATCTTGCCAAAGGCTTGTTTTCGCGGATCGGGATGCGGTTCTCGCGCGCGATTTCGCGGATCTTCGCGGCAATCTTGCCACGCCCCTTGGCCAGCACCCTGGGTGCTCCGGGGCTGCCGGGCTTGTAGGCCAGCGCGATGGCCAGCCGGGTCGGGTTGGTAATGACGACATCGGCCTTGGGAACGTCGGCCATCATCCGGTTCTGCGCCTGCTGCATCTGGATCTGGCGGATCTTGGCCTTCAGCTGGGGGTCGCCCTCGCTTTCCTTGTGCTCATCGCGCAGCTCTTTCTTGGACATGCGCATCGATTTCATGAATTCCCAGCGCTGGTAGAGCACGTCCGTCAACGCAATGACGCTGAACATGACGGTCGCCAGAATGACGATCTTCAGCGCGCCGCTGACCGCAAGCTGCGCGATATCGGTCGCATCCAGGAAGGCGGATCGCAGGATCTGCGGG
Organism: uncultured Zetaproteobacteria bacterium; assembly: GCA_964505995.1. Lineage (GTDB taxonomy): Bacteria > Pseudomonadota > Zetaproteobacteria > Mariprofundales > Mariprofundaceae > JAJRVH01. The sequence continues at coordinate 5,252 of CAZDLB010000010.1, read as the reverse complement.
AAAAGGCCGCTCACGACGATGGCGCAGACGACGGAAAGCAGCACGAGCTTGAGAATGGACTTGATGAATTCCGCCAGCGACCGTGTCGAGAACAGGCGCTTGATGCCCTTCATCGGGCTGATCTTCTCCAGCTTTGGCTTCAGGGTTTCGAAGGTGAAGACCGGGCCGCTGATCAGGAAGGTGGCCAGCATGCCCAGCAGCGTGATCGGAATCGCGACTGGCAGCACCTGCATGGCCAGGTCGGCACCGGTATCAAGCAGCAGCTGCCGCATGCCCTGGCCGGTGGGGTCCAGCCGGGCCTGGCCGGAGAGGTAGAAGCGCATCATCTCCATCATGCCATCGCCGATCACGGCTGCGATGCCGGTCACGCCGATCAGGCTGAGCACCATGAAGGCGATGGCCGTCGAGGGCTCCTTGCTGGTCGGGACCTGACCTTTCCTGCGGGCGTCTTCCAGTCGTTTGGGAGACGCCTCCTCGGTTTTCTGGCTCTTGTCCTGTTCTTCCGCCATCGGATTCTCTGCTCAGTGCCCTGCGATGCGCTCAAGCAGAAGGGGCAGCGAGGTATTCAGCGTACCAAAGGCATCGCCCATCAGTGAGATCACGGCCGGCATCCCCAGCGCCAACGTCAACAGGCCCAGACCGACGGTGACGGGAAAGCTGACGAAGAACACCTGGATCTGCGGCACCGCGCGTGCCAGCAGGCCCAGCGCGATATAGACGAAGGTCAGCAGCAGCATGATGGGCGCGGCGATCTTCAGCGCCAGCACGAACAGCTCGGCGCCGGCCCGGGTGAGCACGTCGAAACCCAGCCCGCTCCAGGCATGACCGATCGGGAAGATGACAAAGGATTCGCTCAGAGCCTGAAGAAACAGATGGTGCGTGCCGCTTGCCAGCCACAGCAGCATCGCAAGCGTCAGCGCCAGTTGCGAGACGACCGACTGCTGGCTGTGGGTTGCCGGATCGAACACATTGGCCACGGTCATGCCCATCTGGAAGCTCATGATCTGGCCGGCGAACTGCGCCGCGGAGAAGATCAGCTGCGCCAGCAGCGCCATCATGCCGGCGATCAGCAGTTCCTTGAGCGCGACCAGCGCGAAGCCTATGGGAGCGGTCGGGACCGGGTGCACCTGATCCTGCACGAGGGGATAGAGGATCAGCGTCAACAGAACGATCAGGCCGATCTTGACCGGAGCCGGTACGAGCTGGTGACCGATGACCGGCAGCAGAATGATCAGCGCGCTGACACGCAGCAGGATCAGGATGCCGATCGTGATATGCTGGGGATCGAACCAGGGCAGATTCATGTTCCGGCTCAGTTCAGCAGGCTCGGGATCATCGCGAACAGGTCGTGGGTAAAGTTGACCATCTTCTCCGTCATCCACGGCGCGGCGAGGATGGCGACGGCAAACACGGCGATGATCTTGGGCACGAAGGTCAGCGTCATTTCCTGGATCTGCGTGACGGCCTGAAACAGCGAGATGGCGATGCCCACGACGAGGGCCACGCCGAGCATCGGCAGCGAAAGCAGCAACACCATCTTCAGTGCCTCGCTGCCGGTATGGATGACCAGATCGGGACTCATGCCCTGCCCAGAGCAAACCCCGGGCCAACTTGATGATCGTGCGCGTCAGTCGCTGCGCGCGCTGAGCTGCTGAATGGTGTTCATCAGATCCACGGGATGGAAGGGCTTGCTGACGAAGGCATCGGCGGGAAGGGCATCGTCCTCGTTTTCGCCAAGGCCGGAGCAGATGATGATGCGCAGCCCCGGATCGATGGCCCGCAGCTGGCGCAGGCATTCCTCGCCGCTCATGCGCGGCATCGTGCGGTCGAGAATGACGACGGCGATGTCATCCCGGTGCTTGCGGAAGGTCTCCAGGCCTTCCTCGCCATCGGCGGCGGTCAGCACGGTATCGCTGATGTCGGCCAGCAGCTCGGCGGCCATGTCGCGGATCATCGCATCGTCGTCGATGATCAGGATGCCGGGGCCAGAGCCGTTCTTTGCAACGGGACTCTCAACCGCCTCGGATTGGCTCGCCGAGGCCTGCTTCAGCATCGGCAGATAGACGCGCACGCGGCTGCCGACGTTCTTGCGCGAGCTTAAGTCAATGCCCCCGCCATGCACCTTGACGATGCCGAGTGCGGCCGGCAGTCCGAGCCCCCGGCCGGCGAACTTGGTCGTGTAGAAGGGTTCGAAGGCGCGTTCCCGCGTGGTCCGGTCCATGCCCCGACCGTTGTCCTGCACCTCGAGCATCAGGTATTCGCCGGCGCACAGCGATTCGTGGCCCAGGCAGCGGGGCAGCTCCGATTCGGTCAGTCGGGCCCGCTGCAGCCGCAGCTGGATGACGCCCTCATGCGACATGTCCTGCACGGCCTCGCCCGCATTGGAGACCAGGCTGAGCAGCAGCTGTTTCAGTTTCTGCACATCACCCATGATGCGTGGAAGATCGGGCTCGATTTCAAGTCTCAGCCGGGTCTCCCGGGGCAGGGAGAGGCGGAGAAGCTGATCCATTTCGCCGACGCAGGCCGCCAGGTCCACGGGTTCCAGCTCCAGCGGTTCGGCTCCGGCATAGGCCAGCATCTGCCGGCAGAGGCTGGCGGCCTGTTCGCTGGCCTGGTTGATGCGATCGAGATAGGTGTGCAGCGGCGATTCGGGCCCGACCCTGCGCGCGATCAGTCCGCTGTTGCCGACGATGGCGGCCAGCAGGTTGTTGAAGTCGTGGGCGATGCCGCCGGCCATGACCCCGAGGCTTTCGAGGCGATGCGTATGCTCGATGCGCTGTTGCATGCGCTTCTGCTGCGTCAGATCGTGATCCACGCAGACATGCCAGCGCACGACGCCATCGTCGAATACCGGTGATATCTTGCGCCAGACGACATGTTCCTCGCCGCGGGCATCGAGGAAGCGGAACTCCCGCTGAATGCTGATGCCCTGGTCCATGCGTTCGATGATCTCGTTGTACGTCGCATCGCCGACCCTGCCGCCGCGCAGCTCGGCCGCATAGCGTCCCTGCCAGCCGTCGGCCGGGCATTCGAAGGCCTTCAGGCAGGCGGCATTGGCATAGACCATGCGGCCGGACGCATCGGTGATGAAGATCGAATCCTCGGCCTGGCTGATGGCCTGCTTCAGCGCCAGCAGTTCCTGCTGCGCCAGCTTGCGTGCGCTGATGTCGCGCATGACCACGAGAATGGCCGGGCGTCCCGATTCGTCGGTGAACGGCCTGCCCTGCACCTCGCCGTAGAACATGCGGCCATCCAGGCGCAGCAGTTTCGTTTCCTTCAGCGGCGCGGGTCTTCCCTGATGGATCTGCTCGCGGATGCGGCGCGCGACCTCGCGGCGGTCATCGGGGTGCACGCGCTCCAGGACTCCGGAGCCAAGCAGTTCCCTGGCGTCGCGGGCGCCAAAGACCGACACGGCGGCCGGATTGACATAGATCCACTGGCCATCCTGATGCACGCCGATGGCATCGGGAATCACCGACATCAGGCGCTCGAAGCGGGCTTCCTGCTGAAGAATCCTGTCGCGCTGGCGTTTGATCTCGCCCCGGAGAAGCTCCGTGAAGCGGGCCTGGCGATACAGATGCCGCGAAGCCAGTCCGGAGAGCAGAAGGCCCAGGCACAGCATGATCCATGGCCCCTCGTGAGAAAGGCCGGCAAGGGCATGGAAGCTGGGCGTGGCGCGGGTGGTGATGACGAGCGGCAGCCCGTGGAAATCCAGGCTGTGTTGATGTTCAAGCCCGGCTGAGCTGCCGGCATCGCCGGCGCGGGTCTGATGTACGAATACGCGGCTGGGGCTTTTCTGGCCCAGCAGCGGCGCATCCACGAGGATGTCGATGCCGGCCACCGGCTCCAGCGCAATGCCGGCCTCCAACATCGCATGCAGCGGCCAGGCGCCGATCAGCATGCCCGCGAGCTTGTCCTTGCGGTTGTACACCGGCTGCATCAGATACAGCCGTCGCTGGCCGTCATGCTCCTCCATCCAGGCGCGCATGCGGCGCGTCTGGCGGGCTGCCCGGATCAGCGGCGGCAGATGCTCGATCTCATCCAGCATGTGACCGGGAGGAAAGCGGTCCAGCTGCGAATGCAGGATGAGCAGGCCGGCCTGTGCTTCGAATTGCGGATTCTGCGCTGCATCCAGCTCGGCCAGCAGATCGGGTAGTTCATCTTCCCCGGCCTGCTGCGCCCAGGCGATGTCGTCGAGAAGTACGTGCTGCCGCTTGTAGCTTGCGCTCAGCTGCTGCAATTCATCCAGCGTCAGCGGATGCACCGTTTCCGGGTCGAATTCGCTGCTGATCAGATCGCCAAAGTCGCGCAGCGTCGTGGCGGCATCGTCGAGCGCCTGCTGCAGGCGCAGCACATGCGTCTGGCTGCGGAAGTCGAAGGTTGCCGTTTCCTGCTGCTGGATGTTGCGCAGGCCCTCGAGGAAGAGTCCCGCCGAGAGCAGCACGCCGAGCGCACCGACGATGATCCACAGATGCCTGATCAGCCGACGCCTGGGCGTGGATTCGGGCGCATTCATCACAGGTGGAAGCTGGCCAGCAGCGACTGGGTGATCAGGTGCCAGCCGTCGACCAGCACGAAGAGGATGATCTTCAGCGGCAGCGAGATCATCACCGGCGGCAGCATCATCATACCCATGCTCATCAGGACCGAGGCGACGACGAGGTCGAGCACGACAAACGGGATATAGATCAGAAAGCCGATCTCGAAGGCGGTGCGCAGCTCGGAGATCACGAAGGCCGGGATCAGCACATGCATGGGTGTGGCCTCGGCCACCTCCGGCTTGGGCTTGTGGGCCGCATCGAGGAACAGGATCAGATCGTCCTCGCGTGTCTGTTTGAGCATGAAATCGCGCAGCGGCGCCATGCCACGCTCCAGCGCCACGGACTGGCTGATGTCCTCGTTCAGGTACGGGGTCAGGGCCTCGGCGTCAATTTTCTGCCACACCGGCATCATGATGAACACGGTCATGAACAGCGCCAGGCCGATGAGGATCTGATTCGGTGGTGACTGCTGCGTGCCGAGCGCCTGCCTGAGAAACGCGAAGACGACGAGGATGCGGGTGAACGAGGTCATCATGACCAGGATCGACGGTGCCAGTGTCAGCACCGTCAGCATGGCGACGATCTTCAGGCCGGTGAACCAGGCCTGCGGATCGTCGCCTTCGCCGAGTGAGATAGACAGCGTCGGGATATCTGCCGCCCAGAGCTGCTCTGGCAGCAGCACGATCAGGGCAAGCATCGGCAGCCAGATGC
>CAZDLB010000009.1:11714-23636 GCA_964505995.1 uncultured Zetaproteobacteria bacterium | reverse complement strand
AAGACATCCAGATACAGGGTCAGGGCGGCGGCAATGGATTCATCCGAGGGATACTCGCGCAGCACGCTGGAGGTATCGTAGAGGATGAAGGCCGAGAACAGCAGTACGCCCATGCCGGCCATCGCCAGCGCCAGCGTGCCGGACTCAAAGACGAACGCGTTGAGCAGGCCGAGCACGATCATCGCCACCAGACCCGTCCAGACGAAGCCCTTCAGAAACGAGAAGTTTCTGCGGGAGACGAAGGTGTAGGCGCTGAGCGCGACAAAGGCCACGGCCGTGGTCATGAAGGCCTGCATGACCAGCATCGGGGACCTGGCCGAAACCAGGCCGACGAGCGGCGAAATGGCAAAGCCGGTCAGGGCGCCGAAGCCCAGCAGCGCAACCAGATTCACCCCCGGGACATGACGGACGGCCTGCACCGCGAAGATCGCTCCGATCATCGCAAACAGCGTGATCCACGGATGCTGTTGCGGAAAGGCGAGCCCCATCGACAGCCAGGCGCCAATGCTGCCGGCACCGACGCACAGCGCCAGATAGCCATAGGTTTTGCCGATGAAGGCGATGCGCTCATCGACCTGTTGTGTTGAAGCAATCCGTGTCTGCATGTTCAGTCTCCTCAAGTTTGATCAGATATCCGACCCATCTTAGGGCCGGACTGGCGTTTCGCAATGATCGAGCACGATCAGCGAAGATGGCGATCCTCCGGGATGATCTCGACATCGATGATGCCGTGATGGGAAGGCTTTGCCGGTGGCAGATAATGCCGGATGATCAGCCTGCGAATAGCCGGAATCAGCAGCAGGAAGCCGACGCTATCCGTGATGAAGCCGGGGGTGAAAAGCAGGATTCCGGCCAGCCCGAGCAGCAGCCCATGCGCCCCGTGCTCGGCCGGAAACTCGCCCATGGCCATGCGCCGCTGCGCATCGAAGAGCGTGCTCAGCCCCTGCAGCCGGATCAACAGCCCGCCCAGCGCGGCCGTCAGCAGGCACAGCAGGATCGTCGAGAGCCCCCCGATGCCGCTGCCGACCTCGATGAGGACATACAGCTCCAGCAGCGGTACGGTGATGAAAAGAAGAAACAGCAGGCGCAACATAGGCAATGTATAGGGGCGAGCTCCGGGGATTACAAGCCCTGGGATGCCTTGCCGCCATCCGGCATCGGGTTGAGCGCCAGCGAAGCCAGTGCCATCACGCCGGTGTGCATGGCCTGTTCATCGATATCGAAGCAGGGGTGATGCAGCGGATAGCGCGTTTCCGGGCCGCCGCCGGTTCCCAGACGGAACAGGCAGCCGGGAATCTCGGCCAGGAAGGCGGCAAAATCCTCGCCGCCCATCGATGGCTCCGGGATGTCGATGAGCTGTGCTGTGGGCATCATGCGGTGAAAGGTCTGGCGCGCATGCATCAGACAGGCCGGGTCATTGTGCAGCACCGGCGTCGCCTGCCTGAGTGTGAAGCGGGCTGTGGCCCCCCAGCTTTCCGCGGTCTGGCGGATGATACGGCCCATCTTCGAGCGGATCTGTTCATGCGTTTCCGGATGCAGGCTGCGGAATGTGCCACTGAAACGGACACTGTCGGGGATGACATTGGCCGCATGGCCGCCCTCGATCGCGCCGATGCTCAGTACCGCGGGCTGCAGCGGATTGATGCGCCGGCTGATGATGTGGTGCAGGGCCTGGATGATATGGCTGGCGATGAGGATGACGTCGGTGCATTCGTGCGGCCGGGCGGCATGGCCGCCGCGTCCGGTGATCTCGACCTCGAACATGTCGGCGGCCGCGCACATGGCGCCGGCACGCAGGCCGATGGCGCCGCTGGGAAGATAGGGATAGACATGCAGCGCGTAGATCGCCTGGGCGCGGATGCCGGCCAGAACCTCGTCGCGAATCATGGCCGCCGCTCCCTCGCAGGTTTCCTCCGCCGGCTGGAAGATGAACGCGATATTCGCCTGCATTTGCCCGCGCAAACGGCTCAGAACGCTGGCGGCCCCCAGCAGCATGGCGCTGTGGGCATCATGGCCGCAGGCATGTGCCACGCCATCCTCCAGGGAATGGTAATCCTTTTCCTTGGCATCCTGGATCGGCAGCGCATCCATGTCGGCCCGCAAGGCGATCCAGGGCAGATCATCGCCGATTTTCAGCGTCGCGAGCACGCCGTGGCCGCCGATATGGGTGCGGACATCCAGCCCCATGGAGACGCAGGCGGCGGCCAGCATCTGGGCGGTATTCTCTTCCATGCCGGAGAGTTCGGGCCGGCGGTGAAGCTGTCGTCGCCATGCGATGATCTGCGGCATCGCCGCGCGCACCTCGCTTTCCAGGGTTCTGGCCTGTTCAGGCATGGTTTTCTGCATCCTGCCACCCGTCCTGCAATCTGAGTTCCTGGACCAGCCTACGGAAATCCTGATGTCTTGCATACAGCGCGCGCTGGCGTTGCGCACCGCCGCCATCGCGACGCCAGTCCGTCAGTCGCCGCCCGACCAGCTCGATGGCATCGTGATCCGCGCCGTTGGCCAGCAGGATATCCAGCCGACGCTCCAGCCAGTCGAGCAGCGGGATCAGGGCCTCGCTGTGCGGATCGATGATCGTCGCCTCGATGCCATGGCGGCAGGCGCGCCAGCGATTCTCCCGGATCAGCGACGGATGTACGCGCAGTGTTTCCGCAACGTTCAACGCGAACATCGCCTCGGCATGGACATAGGCGATGTAGGCGGCCGTGTCGGCCAGATTCAGCGGCATGTCGCCGATGCGGACCTCCAGGGTGCCGAAATCGGGGTGGGGCCGCATTTCCCACCAGATATCGCGCACCGAATCGATGCTGCCGGTCGCGAGCAGGCGGCTGGCGCAGTGCTCGAAATCATGCCAGTCGTTGAAATAGAACGGCATGCCGCCCTGGGACAGACCCTCGAAGATCTTGATGCGGCTGGCGGCAAGTCCCGTATCCTGCCCTTGCCAGAACGGTGAATTGGCGGAGATGGCGAGGAAGACCGGCATGATCGGCAGCAGCTGATTCATCACGCGAATGCAGGCATCGCCGTCCGGCATGCCCACGTGAACATGGATGCCGAAGATGTTGAAGCGCCGGGCCATCCATTGCAGCCGTTCAAGCAGCCGCTGATAGCGCTCGTCGGGGGTCACCTCCTGATCGCGCCAGCGGCTTACCGGATGGGTGCCGCTGGCGAGCAGGGCGGCGTGCTGATTCCGGAGAATGGCATCGACCTGCCGGTAATGCGCGCGCAGCTCCTGCATGCAGCCCGTGACATGACGGTGGATGGACGTATTGATCTCGACGGTCGAGGTGAACAGTTCCGGCTTGATGCGCGGGTTGTCCCCGGTCACGGCGAACACCGAGGGCGCAGCGGGAATCTGGGTGCCGAACTTGTCGTCCACCGTCATCCATTCCATCTCGACCCCCAGTGTGCCGATGCCGGCGGAACGAAACGGCAGGGTATGGGCCGGTGCGCTCATTGCTGTTTCTTCCAGCGATCGAGCGCCTGCTGCATGCGCTCGGCCCGCGCCGTATCGCCACGTTTGCGCCACAGATCGATCAGTCGCTGCCGGACTTCGATGCTGGGCTGGATGGCCAGGCTTTTCTGCAGGGCTCCCATGGCCTCATCGAGCAGGCCGGCCTGCATCAGCAGATCCGCATACGCATCCCAGCAGGGGGCGCATTCCGGCAGCAGTGTTACCGCCTTCCTGCCTTCCTTCAGGGCCTGATCCAGCTCGCCGTTTGCGGCCAGATGCCGGGCCAGATGCAGGTGGGCATAGCCATTGTCGGGATCGGCATGGATGGCCTGCTGAAGCAGTTTCCGGGCCTGCTGCGGCTGCCCGCTTGCATCCTCGATTGCGGCCAGCATGTACCAGGGTGTGGCCTCATGGGGGGATCGAACGGTCGCCTGCTCCAGGATTCGGCGGGCCTGATCGAGATCCCCCCGTTTCCGGAGCAGGGCGGCGAGATTGATGGCCGACGGGAAATGCCAGCCATGCTCCAGGTTTTCCCGATACAGCCGCATCGCATCCTCGGTATGCCCGCTTCTTGCGAGGAGTACGGCCAGATTGTAACGGGCATCGAGGTTTTCGGGACGGGCCTGAAGCTCGCGCTCCAGGGAGCGACGGGCCTCGGTGAACTGCTGACGTTCCAGCTGCTTCCGGGCGGTGTCCCAGGGCGAGGGCGGCGGGGTGGCAGCGCAGGCGGCCAGCAGCAGGACCGGTATCAGCAGGGAGAAATCGGATCGCGGATTCATTCGTCGGCGGGGATGTGCCCCATCTGACCGGTGGTCAGCAGCATCTCTTCCATCTTCAGGCGCGTGGCCCGGGGCGAGGGCCGGACTTCGGGCCTCTCCTTGAAGATCTTCCACGGATTGCGACGGATATCATCGGAGAATGCCTCGAGGTTCTCGGATGTCTTGCGCAGCTCGAACAGGATGCGATAAAGATTCTCCCGGTTCTCCAGCAGTATCTCGCTGAGATCGTGAAGCGCCTGCCGGCCTTCATCGAAGAACTGACGCGCATGCTCCGTCGTCTGTGGCAGGCTTCTCAGCAGCCGGTCGAGCTCGGGGCGGTGACGTTGCAGCAGCGTTGCGGCGCGGCTGCTGGCATCCGCCAGATTCCGGCTGGCCTGATTCAGGGGAGTCCGGTTGTCGCGGATCAGCGATTCCAGCTCCCTGGCGGCCCTGTCGGTATCATCGAGAAGCTGCCTGAGGGATGAGGTTCCCTGATCGGTGCCAAAGGTGCCGGACAGGGCATGGATCAGCTTTCGCAGGTCGTCGGTGATGTCCGAGGAGCGGGCGATGAAGGTGTTGATATCGCCGCCCGGATCCGACGGGATCAGCGCACCGTCGGGGAGCCATTCGGTATCGCCTGGTCTGGCCGTAAGCGCCAGGTTCTTCTCGCCCACGAGTCCGCGGCCGATGATCGTGGCCCGGGTGGAGGCCGGCAGCCTGACATCCGGGTTCAGCGCAATGCGCACCCGCGCCCTGTTGTTCTTCAGGTAGATGTCCTGCACGACGCCGACCTTGACCCCGGCCATGCGTACAGGTGCCTGAACATCGAGACCGAGAAGATCGTCGAACTCGGTTTCGACGATGTGCTGCTCCTGCTTGAAGAAAACCATGTCGCCAACGCGTCCCGTGGCGAAGGCCAGCAACAGCAGGGCAACCAGCACAAAGGCACCGAGTCGGGCCTGGGGATTCATCGTTTGAGCTCCTTTCCCAGACCTCCGCCGGGATTGCCGCAGTCCAGCGGCCCTTCGGCGAGACCATCGACAAACTGGCGGAGAATGGGATCCTGTTCCGATTCTAGCTGATCCGGCGTGATTTGCAGATGGATGCGACCCTGACAGAGCATCGCGATACGGTCGCTGATCATCGCGGCGCTTTTCAGGTCGTGGGTGATGCTCAAAAGTGTGGCGCCCGAATCCCGGTGCAGGCGGACGATCAGCCGGTTGATCACGTCGGACATGATCGGATCAAGGCCGGTGGTCGGTTCATCGAGGAAAACAAGGTCCGGCTGGTGGCAGATCGTGCGGGCCAGGCCCACGCGCTTGGCCATGCCGCCGGAGAGTTCGGCCGGCATGATATCCTCGATATCGGGGAGCCCCACCCAGGCCAGGACCTCGCTGGCGCGTTCGCGGGCCTGCTTCGGCGGCGTGCCATGACGCAGAAGCGCAAAGGCGACATTCTCCCAGACCGGCAGCGAATCGAACAGCGCCGCCCCCTGGAACAGCATGCCGACCCGGCGCATGCGCTGGAGCTGTTCCTGTTCGGGAAGCTCCAGCCAGTTTTCACCATCGACCAGAATCTCGCCGGCATCGGGCCTCAGCAGACCGAGGATGCACTTGATCAGCACGCTCTTGCCGGTGCCCGACATGCCGATGACGGTCATCGAGGTGCCGGCCATGATGTCCAGATCGAGCTGGTCCAGCACAACCTTGTCGCCGAAGCGCTTGCAGAGGCCGCGGATACGGATTCTCGGCGTCGTTTCCATCAGCCGAACATCCATGCGGTCAGGAAGTAATCGGAGATCAGGATGCTCATGCAGGAAATGACGACGGCGCGGGTCGTCGCATGGCCGACGCCAGCCGCCCCGCCCTGGCAGTGAAAGCCCTCGGTGCAGCCGATGATGCCGATCAGCATGCCGAAGAAGGCGGCCTTGACCAGGCCCGAATAGACATCCTGAAGTTCCATGTAAGCCGTCGTGTTCTCGATGTAGACGCTCGGGTTCTGATCCAGCAGGTAGACGCTGATGGCGTAGCCGCCGTAGATGCCGACGAAATCGGCGATGATGACCAGCAGCGGCATCATGCCGATCGCGGCCAGCAGACGGGGGATGATCAGATAGCGCACCGGATCGGTCGACAGCGTCCACAGCGCATCGATCTGTTCGGAGACGCGCATGGTTCCCAGCTCGGCGGCAAACGAGGCGCCAACCCGGCCGGCGACCATCAGGCCCACCAGCACCGGTCCGAGTTCGCGCACCATCGACATGGCCACGACGATGCCGGTCATGCTCTCGGCCGCAAAGCGATGAAAGACGATATAGGACTGCAGCGCCAGCACCATGCCGGTGAACAGCGCCGTCAGCAGCACGACCGGCAGGGACTGCACGCCGACCTCTTCGGCCTGCAGCAGGATCATGCGCAGATGAAAGGGAGGGGAGAACAGTCGCCGGAAGGCCTTGCCCAGGGTGCCGGCATACAGTCCGAGGTGCATGCACAGCATCTCCGTGTGGCGGCCGATGGCGCTCAGCATGGCCTAGGGCCCGGCGATCCTTGGCACGCGCGCGGCCACGCCGGTGAACAGCTCGTAGCTGATCGTTTCCAGCATGTCGGCGACGTCATGGGCGGCCAGCGACTCGCCCCAGAACTCGGCGTCATCGCCCGGCGAACATTCGCAATGACTGACATCGACCATAGTATAGTCCATGCATACGACGCCGAGGATCGGACAGCGCTGCCCCCGGATCAGGGCATGCCCCCGGTTCGAAAGGAGCCGTGGCAGTCCGTCGCCATAGCCCAGCGAGACGACCGCGACGCGCGTGGGCCCGGATGCGGTCCAGCTGGCGCCGTAGGAGACGCTTTCGCCCGGCGCGATATCCCGAATCTGCAGGATGCGTCCGCCGAAACGCATGACCGGTTTCAGCCCCATCGGTTCGGTTGCCACCGGTTCGGAGCCATAGAGCGCGATGCCGGGGCGCACGACGTCGAAGACAGCGTCCGGCAGCGCGATCAGGCCGGCGCTGTTGAGCAGCGAGGCCGGCAGTTCCGGCCCGAGCTCGGCGCGAAGCTGGAGAAAACGCTGCAGCTGCGCCCGGTTCATCGGATGTTCCGGGGTATCCGCGCAGGCCAGATGCGACAGGATGCCGGCCAGACCGATGCCGGCTTTCTGCATCCGGCGTTTCAGGGATGCGCCATCCTCGGCGCCGAGCCGGTTCATGCCGGTATCCACCTTGATCCAGGCCTGTCCATGAAACCCCGCCGAAACCAGCCGATCCAGCTGGGCCGGCTCGCTCAATGCCGGCGTCAGATCCTCGGCGGCGCAGGCGGCGGCATCTGCGTCATCATGGATGCCGGAGAGTACGACGATCGTGGCTTCGTGGCCGAGCAGGGCGCGCAGCCGTGCGCCTTCGTCGGCATCGGTGACGCCAAAGCTTGAGCAGCCGCTCTGCCGCAGGGCCGGCGCGATCAGCGACAGCCCGTGGCCATACGCATCGGCCTTGACGATCGCCATGATCTCGGCACCGGCGGCGCGCTGCTTCAGCAGGCGGTAATTGTGGATCAGATTCTCGAGACTGATTTCGGCGAAGGCGGGGCGGCTCATGCCCTTAATCTTCACCGAATCCGCCTAATCGTCAAAGCCTGACGGTGCGTGATTCTCGAAACGCGTGTACGGGTGGATGAAGGTCAGCTTGACGTCGCCGATCGGGCCGTTTCGCTGCTTGGCGACGATGATCTCGGCCAGGCCCTCGTTTTCCGGCTTCTTGTGATAGACCTCGTCGCGATAGATGAACATGATCACGTCGGCATCCTGCTCGATGGCACCGGATTCACGCAGGTCGGACATGACCGGGCGCTTGTCGGCGCGCTGTTCCAGCGAACGGTTGAGCTGCGAGAGGGCGATGACCGGCACATCCAGCTCCTTGGCCAGCCCCTTCAGCGAACGGGTGATCTCGGAGATCTCCTGCGCCCGGTTTTCCACATCGGCGCGCCCGGACATCAGCTGCACATAGTCGATGATGACGAGGTCCAGGCCCTTGTTCTCGCGCTTCAGGCGCCGGCACTTGGAGCGCAGCTCGAGCACGGAGATCGCCGGGGTGTCGTCAATGAAGATCTTCGATTCGGCCAGCGAGCCACTGGCCGCGGCCAGCTTGCGCCAGTCCTCCTGGGAAAAGCGGCCGGTCCGGAGATGCTGCATGTCCACGCGCGCCTCGCTGGCAAGCATGCGCATCGCGATCTGCTGCGAGGACATTTCCAGCGAGAACACCGCCACCACGCCGCTTTCTTCCGAGCGCAGGGCGGCGTTCTGGGCCAGGTTCATCGAGAAGGCGGTCTTGCCCATGCTCGGGCGCCCGGCGATGATGATCAGGTCACCGCGCTGCAGGCCCGAGGTCATCTCATCCAGACGGTCATAGCCGGTGGGGATGCCGGTGACGGCCTTCTTCTGCGAGTAGCGCTTTTCCAGCTCGCTGTAGGCCTCGACCATCAGATCGCCCATCTTCGAGAAGCTCGGGCGCGACCGGTTGAAGCTCTCGGCTACCGCGAGGATGTCCTTCTCGGCCAGGTCCAGGTGCTCATTGACCTCGCGCGAGGTTTCCTGATACACATCCTGGGCGATGCGGTTGCAGACGGACAGCAGCTGCCGCAGTACGGCGCGTTCACGCACGATCTCGGCATAATGCTTGACATTGGCGGCCGTCGGGACGGCGCCGACGAGTTCGGCGAGGTAGGCCTCGCCGCCGCAGGCCGCGAGTTCATCCCGGCGCTCGAGCTGGTCCTTGATCGTCAGCGCATCGAAGGGCTGGCCGCGTTCGGCGAGATCGATAATCGCCTGGAAGATCCTGGCATTGGCCTCGACATAGAAATGCTCGGGCAAAAGCGTGCCTTCGAGGCGCTCCAGCGATTCCGGGTCCAGCATGATCCCCCCGAGTACCGCACGTTCCGCATCCCTTGCATGCGGCGGGATACGTTCCCGGAGCGTGTCGGTACGCAGGGGGATGGCCGGACTCAATGCTTCTCGGACTCGACCCTGATCGTCAGCTCGGCCGTGACATCCGGATGCAGGCGCACGCGGAATGCATGCTCGCCCACTTCCTTGATCTGGGCATCGAGCAGGATGTTGCTGCGCTCCACCTGATGGCCATGCTCGCCCAGCAGTTCGGCGAGATCATGGGTGCTGACCGAGCCGTAAAGATGCTGGCCATCGGACGTGGCGCGAACGATCTCCAGGTTCAGGCCGGCCAGCTTCTCCGCCTCGGCCTGGGCCCGGGCCAGTTCCTCGGCCTGCTTCTTCTCCAGCAGGGCACGGCGGCGCTCGAAGATCTTGCGATTGCCGGGGGTGGCCTCGGTGGCCTTGCCCTGCGGGATCAGGTAGTTGCGGCCATAGCCGGGACGAACCGTCACCTCGTCGCCGACATTGCCAAGACCTGCCACGCGCTCCAAAAGAATCAGTTGCATTTTTATCCTCCAGGTGCCGCCATGGTGCGGCGATAATCAAACCAGATATCCAGCAGTCCGACAATCACAAACGGGATGATCATGACGGACCAGAACAGTAACATGATATACATCAGGCCGATCGCCAGGGTCATGCCCCTGACCTTCAGCCAGCTGTGGCCAACGGCCACGCCCTGCGCGGCCAGCATGCCGCCAAGCAGAATGACCGCATTGACCGCGACAAACTGCGCATCGCCCTCACCGAGGTTGGCCAGGGCCAGAAGCAGCAGAAAAGCATACGCCACTCCCTTGCCGAAGCGCAAGTCAAGCAGCTCCCCGGCATGGCCGCGATAGAACCCGTAGCGCTGGGCCATGGCGCGGGCAAACACCACATCGCCCCACCAGGTGAACCACAGACCGAGCGCCATGATGCCCGGCAGGATCAGCGTCGTCATCTGCCTGGCCTGTTGCAGCACCTGGAGCTGCGCGGGGTCCCTGCCTGCCAGCTGCTTCTGCATCGCATCAAACACCGGGGCCAGCAACTGGTCGACGACCTCGACAAGGGCTGTGCCCTGCGATGCGCCGCCGATCATCAGCCCGGCGAGCACGGCCAGCCCCAGTCCCAGGGCCAGATACTGGGCTGAGCGACGGACGCCGTCTTCGCGCATCAGCGCAACCGCAGCGGCGATCGGCAGCAGGCCGTAAAGCGTGACGACGACCAGCCCCGGCACCGGCTCGAAACCGGAGATGGCGCTGACCGCGATGCCGGCGATCCCGGCAACCTGCAACGCATACAGGCTGCCGCCGCCGAACGTGACGAGGGCCATCAGCCCCGGGGTCAGGATATGGATTCCCACACCCAGCGCCATCGTCAGCGAGGCCAGGAAGGGCAGGCCGAGAAACAGTCCCGGCAGCCAGACCACGGCCATCAGCATCAGCACCATCAGCGCCGCGCACGGCAGCCGCCGTGTCAGGATGAAGGAGGCGATGGGCGACAGCCGTTCGGTTTCAGCGCTCATGACTCTTCATCCCGTCCGGGCAGCCTGGGCCGCCCATGCCGCCTTCTCAGTCGTGATGCAGCGGCGTAAACGGCAGCAGCGCCAGGATGCGGGCGCGCTTGATGGCCGTCGTCAGTGCGCGCTGATGATGCGCGCAGGTGCCGGTCACGCGGGCCGGCAGGATCTTGTAACGCTCGGTCACAAAGCTTCTGAGCAGATCCGGATCCTTGTGATCGATCTTCAGGCTCTTGTCGGCGCAGAACTTGCAGAACTTGCGGCGACGCTGCATGCGCCGTCCGCCCTGGCGTCCGCGCGGACGCTCGCTGCTCTTGCGCTCCGTGGACGAGGCCGCGGGCCTGGTCGCCGTCTCGCTCTTTTCCGCTGCTGCGGTGGTTTTGGTTTCTTCAGTCATGCTTTTCTCCTCAATCTCTCTTCGGGGCGGCTGCGATCTCCGGGTCTGGTTCCATGCTCTTGCAGCGATCCACCCAGATCTCGACCTGGCCCCAGCAGGGTTCACCATCCCTGCGATAGAATCTTCGGCGCAAACAGCCTTCGACCATGACATGCTGGCCTTCCAGCCTGCTGAGCTCCCGGGCGATATCACCCTGGGCGCGCAACGGAATGGGCTGTTCGTCCTGAACCCCGGCACGCACCGGCCCCAGTCTGGGCCGCGTCGTGACGAGTTCGGCGATCAGCGCCAGGCTGCCATCCGGCGTCCAGCGCTGTCGCAGCGATTGCAACCGCCCGGCGACCCGGGCGCGGTTGAACTCAGGCGCTGGCCTGTTCTCCATTGCCGGCCTCCGCCTCCCTGGCAGGGGCAGCTTCCTCCTCCGCGGTTTCCTTTGCGGCGCTGCTCTTGCGGCGCAGCAGCGGCGAAGGCTCGTCGGAGAGCTCATCCAGCTTGACGGTCAGCGAGCGAATGATGCGCTCTTCCAGGCTGATGGCGCGTTCCAGAGCCTTCAGTGCGGCCGGCTCGCCATCGGTGACGAGCAGAACATAATGGCCGCGCTTGCGCTTGGCGATGGAATAGGCCAGCGGGCGCGAACCCCAGTTTTCACGCTTGACGATGCGGCCACCGGCCTTTTCGACCTTGGCCACCAGATCATCGGTCAGTTTCTCGGTGTTTTCCTGAGAGATGTCAGGATTAACGATAAAGATAGTTTCGTAATACACGGCGCTCCTCTCGGTGTACGTCTGACGTACGCCCCGGAACGGTTCAGCGCGTCCGGAGCAAGGTATGTTGCTGCAGGTTTCCCCGCAGGGCGCGGCAGCATACTCAGCCG
>CAZDLB010000009.1:7971-11614 GCA_964505995.1 uncultured Zetaproteobacteria bacterium | reverse complement strand
CGATCTGCTATGGCCTGATCGCGGATGCGCGGCTACACTGCCGCGCCGATGTCCAAGGATCTTTGCAACCAGCCATACACGCGCAACTTTTCGATCATCGCCCATATCGATCACGGCAAGTCGACGCTGGCCGATCGCCTGATCGAGGAGACCGGTGCGCTGTCCGAGCGCGAGATGAAGAAGCAGGTGCTCGATTCGATGGATCTGGAGCAGGAGCGCGGCATCACCATCAAGGCCCAGACGGCGACGCTGCATTATCCGGCCTCCGACGGGCACAGCTATACCTTCAACCTGATCGATACGCCCGGGCATGTGGATTTCTCCTATGAGGTGTCGCGTTCGCTGCAGGCCTGCGAGGGCGCGCTGCTGATCGTCGATGCGACCCAGGGGGTCGAGGCGCAGACGCTGGCCAATGTCTATCTGGCCATCGAGAACGATCTGGAGATCATCCCGGTCATCAACAAGATCGACCTTCCCAGCGCGGATGTCGACGAGGCGAAGCGCCAGATCGAGGAGGTCATCGGCCTGGATGCATCGGATGCGATTCCGGTTTCGGCCAAGACCGGCGAGGGCATCCATGAGGTGCTCGAGGCGATCGCGATGCGCATTCCGCCGCCGCCGAATCGCAACGATGAGCCGCTGCGGGCGCTGGTCGTGGATTCGTGGTTCGATTCCTATGTCGGCGCGGTGGCGCTGGTGCGCGTGTTCGACGGGGTGCTGCGCAAGGGCGATCGCATCCGCCTGATGTCGATGACGAAGGCGGCGAGCTATGAGGTTCAGGATGTCGGCATCTTCACGCCCCAGCCGGTATCGCTTCCCGTCCTGGCTTCCGGCTCCGTGGGATTCATGATCGCCGGCATCAAGCAGCTGGCCGATCTGAAGGTCGGCGATACGGTGACGCTGGAGAAACATCCGGCGGCCGAGCCGCTGCCCGGTTTCCGCGAGCCGAAACCGATGGTCTTTTCCGGCATGTACCCGGTGGATTCCGGCGATTACGCCGATCTGCGCGATTCGCTGGAGAAGCTGCACCTGAACGATCCGGCCTTCACGTTCGAGCCGGAGAACTCCTCGGCGCTCGGTCTCGGTTTTCGCTGCGGCTTTCTCGGCATGCTGCACATGGAGATCGTGCAGGAGCGCCTGGAGCGCGAGTACGATCTGGATCTGATTACGACGGCGCCCAGCGTCATCTACCGCATGCATCTGACCGACGGCACATGCTTTGAAACGTCGAATCCCAGCGAGTTTCCCGATCCGGCCAGCATCGACCATATCGAGGAGCCGACGGTGCGGGCGAATATCTTCACGCCCGAGGAGTTCGTCGGCACGATGATGAAGCTCTGTCAGGAGCGGCGCGGCGTGCAGGAGAACATGACCTTCATCGGTCAGGGGCGGGTGATGCTGACCTACAGGCTGCCGCTGGCGGAGATGGTCATCGATTTCTATGACAAGCTGAAATCGCTGTCGCGCGGCTATGCCTCGCTGGATTACGAGCTGGCGGACTTCCAGACCAGCGATGTCGTCAAGCTGGACATCCTCGTTCATGGCGAGCCGGTGGATGCGCTGAGTCTGATCGTACACCGCTCCGTGGCCGAGAGCCGGGGACGGGAGCTTGTGAAGAAGCTGCGCGAGCTTATTCCGAGGCAGCAGTTCGATGTTCCCTTGCAGGCGGCCATCGGCGGCCGTATCTTGGCTCGCGAGACGGTCAAGGCCGTGCGCAAGAACGTCACGGCCAAGTGTTACGGCGGCGATATCACCCGCAAGCGCAAGCTGCTGGAGAAGCAGAAGGCGGGCAAGAAGCGCATGAAGGCCATCGGCAGCGTCGAGGTGCCGCAGGAGGCCTTTCTGGCTGTGCTCAAGCTGGGCGAGGGAGGCTGAATGGCAGAGGTGGTCAAACCCCGGGAAAAGCCGGTCTGGCGCGAATGGCTGGAAAGCCTGATCGTCATCGCGCTGCTGGCGATCGTGATCCGCAGCTTCATCGTCGCGCCGTTCAAGATTCCATCCTCGAGCATGGTGCCGACGCTGGAGGTCGGCGATTACCTGTTCGTGTTGCGCTACCCGTACGGCTTCCGCATCCCGCTGACCAATATCCAGCTGCTGCCGGAACAGGCCAGACGCGGCGATGTGGCCGTCTTCGTCTATCCGGAGGATACGAGCAAGGATTACATCAAGCGCATCGTCGGCCTGCCCGGCGATCATATCGTCTATCGGAACAACGAGCTGTACATCAACGGCCAGAAGATGCCGCTCACGCCGAAGGGACAGCGCGCCTATTATCTGGGCGATGGCAGCGTGGATGTTTCGGGTCTGTACGAGGAAGACCTGATGGGCGTGAAGCACATGGTGCTGCGCAAGGAGTATTCGATCAAGGACGGGGAGTGGACGGTGCCGCCCGGCCATTACATGGTGCTCGGGGACAATCGCAACAATTCGCGCGATTCGCGTTTCTGGGGATTTGTGCCACAATCCTACCTGGTTGGACGCGCGGCCATCATCTGGTGGTCCTGGGATCATGCCAGGGGCGAGGTCCGCTGGGACCGTCTGGGACAGGTGATCCACTAGGCCGGACAACGTGGAGGTGGGCATGCAGCATGAACGCGGTTTTTCACTGATCAAGTTTTCGTTCTTTCTGGCCGTGCTGGCCGGTGTCGTCTGGTACGGATGGCTGCTGATTCCGGTCTACAATGCCAACTGGAAGGTGCAGGACGCCTTCGATGCGATCTCGCGCAACATGGCCGATGCCGATGAGGCCGCGATCCGCAGGCGTCTTCCGGAGTTGTTCAAGATCAAGTACATCTACCATGACGATCTGCCCGAGGAGTTCTACGACAATATCGAGATCAAGGCGGACGGCTCGCGCGTCGAGATTTCGTCATCCTACCATGTCACGATCTGGCCTCTGGGGCCGGTCGAGGGCGTGGATCCGGAATCCGAATACGATCCGGCCGAGCTGAAGGGCATGGACAGGATTCGCGACAGGCTCCGGATCGATCTTGATTTCGAGCCCTATGCCGAGACCCCTTGACGGGGATGGCGGAGCAGACTGCAGCCCTGCAGGGGAGGCTGGGTTACCGGTTCCACGATCTCTCGCTGCTGGAACGGGCGCTGACCCATCGTTCGGCCGCGCCGGTTCATATGGAAAGGCTCGAGTTTCTGGGCGATGCGGTGCTCGGACTGGTCATCGCGGAACATCTGCATCAACGTTTTTCCGAGGCCGATGAAGGCGTGCTCTCGCGCATGCGGGCCTCGGTCGTGCGGCGTGAGGCGCTGCTGAGAGTGGCCGAGTCCTGGCTCCTGGCCAGGGCCATCCGGGTTGGCGCCGGGGAGTCGGAGAAGGGACGGCTGAAATCGCCGTCGATTGCCGCCAATGCCGTCGAGGCCGTGATTGGCGCGGTGTTCCTCGATGGCGGCTGGGAAACGGCGCGATCCCTGGTGCTCAGGGCCTGGCAGCCCTTGCTTGAAGGCGTCAGCGTCGAGGATGGCCGCGATGCCAAGTCCGCGCTGCAGGAGCTGACGCAGGCCAGGGGATGGGGACTTCCGGAGTATTCGGTGCAGGATCTGGGAGCGGGTCACAGCCCGCGCTTTTCCGCCTGCTGTCGGGTGCAGGGGCGCGTGCTGGGCGAGGGATATGGGGATCGCAAGAAAC
>CAZDLB010000009.1:0-7871 GCA_964505995.1 uncultured Zetaproteobacteria bacterium | reverse complement strand
TGCTGTCGGGTGCAGGGGCGCGTGCTGGGCGAGGGATATGGGGATCGCAAGAAACTAGCCGAGGCCAGGGCCGCGGCCAGGGCCGTGGAGAAGCTGCAAAGGCAGGGAGGCGAGGGGAGCTAGGTCGTCAATCATCCCGGCTGGCGAAATCGGGATGACCCTCATTGAGTCCGGCCGGATCCTCGTGGATGATAACCTCGCAATCGCCGAATTCGCGCCGGATGGCTGCCTCGACCTCATCGGCAATCGCGTGCGCCTCCAAGAGGTTCAGGCGCGGTTCAAGCTCAAGATGAAACTGGATGAAGCTCGTCGTACCGGACTTTCGCGTTCGCAGATCGTGCATGCCGCGGGCCTGCGGGTGGTGCTCGACGATGCGCTTGATCTTCCCGCGCTCCTCCTCCGGCAGCTCCTTGTCCATCAGATGGTCCAGCGATTCGCGCACGATCTCCCAGGCGCTGTAGAGAATGTAGCCGGCGATGGCGAAGGCGAACAGCGGATCCATGCCGGGCCAGCCATAGACCGAGAGCACCAGCGCCACGAGCACGGCGGCATTGACGAGCAGGTCCGTCTTGTAATGCAGATAGTCGGCCTTGATCGCTGTCGAGCCGGTTTCGCGGATGACATGACGCTGGAACAGCATCAGGCCGATGGTGGCCAGGATCGAGAACAGCATGACCGCCACGCCGATGTTCAGCGCCTCGATCGCGACCGGATGCAGCAGCCGGGAAACCGCCTCGAGAATCAGGAACACGGCCGAACCGGCGATGAAGGTGGACTGCCCCAGTCCCGCCAGCGCCTCGGCCTTGCCATGGCCGAAGCGGTGCTCGGCGTCGGCGGGCATCAGCGCATGGCGCACGGCCAGCAGGTTGATGATCGAGGCCAGGGCATCCAGACAGGAATCCAGCAGCGTGGCCATCAGACTGACGGAATCGGTCATGACCCATGCGATCAGCTTGGCCAGGATCAGCATGCCGGCGACCGAGGTCGAGGCATAGGTCGCCAAGCGCATCAGCCGCGCGCTGCGGGCGGGGAGCGGTTCGCTTTCGTCGAGCAGGCGGTTCATCGGCGCGTTCATGCGCGCATTCTGGCGCAGAAGCGCGAGAACATGAAGATCGGTTTCAGCTTGCGAGCGAGCGGATGGCTTCGATGCGTTCCAGTGCGGCGCGATAGCCGGCCTCGACCGCTTCGCGGCCGCGATAGAATTCCAGCAGGCCGATGTCGTGAACCTCGGGCTGCAGCAGGATGTCCGGCGGCATGAGCTTCATGCGCAGCTGCATCAGCATGTGTTCGGAGATCATCTGCGAGCGGTTCAGGATCGAACTCAGGCCCATGTTGCGCAGGATCTCCTGCTCGCGGTTGCGGGTGTCCCGGAAGCCCTGAAGCCATTCACCGATCTGCGGCCACTTCTGCAGCCACGAGGAATCCAGCAATTCCTTCAGACGCTCCTGCCACTCCAGGCTGCTGCGTTCCTCCAGGGGCTCCCGCCGCGGCACCGAATGCGCGGCCACAGCCAGGACCGGACCGCCGAAGTGGTTGCGCGCGACATCGAAGGGCACCGGATTGACCAGACCGCCATCGACGAAGACGCGGCCGTCGATCCGGGCCGGGGAGATCAGTCCGGGAAACGACATGCTGGCGCGTACCGCATCGACCAGGCGGCCGCGGTCGATGACCACCTCCTCGCCGGTCAGCAGGTCCGAGGCGACGGCAGCATAGCCGATGGTCTGATCCTCGATCTTCCTGTTGTCCAGGTAGGGTTTCAGAAAGCGATAGATGGTGCGCCCGGAGGACAGCGCGCCCTCGGAGAAGTCCGGGGTGAACAGCCGCAGCGTGGACAGCCAGTCCATGCCGTAGGCCAGGCGCTCCATCTCCTCCAGCGCCACGCCGGCCGCGAGAAAGGCGCCGACCTCGGCGCCCACGCTGGTCCCGGTCACGCCGCGGATCGGGATGTCCGCTTCGTTCAGCGCCCGGATCACGCCGATATGCGCAAGCCCCCGCGCACCACCCCCTCCAAGGGCCAGAACCACGCCGCGTTTCATATCGCCTCCTTATCTGCTGCCATGATAGCCGGCATTGTTGCAGCCAGCTTAGGCCGGCCATGGCCGAAGGGCAATCACGGACCTGACAAGCCGGCGATCGGCCTGCATGATTGTCGCCATGAGCAAGGCAGTTTGCTGGCAACCGTCGCCGCATGCCGGAGCCCGGCCGGAAGGCACGCAGATCGATCTGATCGTGCTGCATGCGATCAGCCTGCCCGATGGCAGCTTCGATCCCGGGCCGGTGCATGATTTCTTCCTGGGAAGACTGGATACCCGGCGCGATCCCGGCCTTGCAGGGCTTGAGGGCGTGCGGGTTTCGGCTCATTTCGTCATCGATCGCCGGGGCGGGCTGACCCAGTTCGTCGCCTGTTCGGACCGGGCCTGGCATGCCGGTGTTTCCAGCTGGGAGGGGCGGGAAAACTGCAACGACTTCTCCATCGGCATCGAGCTGATCGGTGATGAACGCGTGCCATTTACCGGCGCGCAGTACCGCGAATGCGCGCGGCTTTGCCGCAGCCTGATGGTGCGCTTTCCGCAGATCACCCGCAGCCGGATCGTCGGTCATCAGGATGTTGCGCCGGGCCGCAAATGGGATCCGGGACGCCAGTGGGACTGGGGGCATTTTCATCGCAGCCTGTCCCACATACGCCATCTTCTGGAGGATATCCGATGACATCAACAGACAGTAGCGACTGGCTGGAGGCCTTTCCCCAGCTGGCTTCGATGCCGGCCGACGTGCTGCATGAGCTTGCCTCCCTCCGCGCCGTGCGCGTGCCGGCCGGTAGCGTGCTCTTTCGCGATGGCGATGCGTGCCGCGGCTATGTGTTCGTTGCGGCCGGATGCGTGCGCGTGCAGAAGATGGATCCCGAAGGGCGGGAGATCGTGCTCTACCGCGTCGAGGACGGGCAGACCTGCATGCTGACGACCTCCTGCCTGCTCGGCTGCAGGGCCTATCCCGCCGAGGGTATCGCCGAGGAGGATACCCTGATGGCGATGATGCCGGCGGCGGATTTCGAGCGGCTGCTTTCCCATGCCGAGTTCCGCCGCTTCGTGCTGGGCATGATCAGCGATCGCATCGCCGAGCTGATGGCGCTGATCGAGGACGTGGCCTTCGGCCGCATGGATCAGCGGCTGGCCAGGCGTTTGCTGGCGCTGGCGCAGGACGGGGTGGACCTGGCGTTGACGCATCAGCAGCTGGCCACCGAACTGGGAACCGCGCGCGAGGTGGTCAGCCGCATCCTCAAGGATATGGAGCGCCGTGGCCTGATCGGGCTGCGTCGCGGCCATGTCCTGCTGCGCGACGTGCCGGCACTGAGGCGTATGGGCGATGCCTGAAGCCGTGAGCGGAGGACGATGCGGCGATGGATTTATCGGCCCCGCAGGCTACCATCCGGCGCTCATGGACGGTGTTTTTCTTCTCGATGGCCGGCTCTTCTGCGCGGGTGTTTCCAATGGCTGACAGGCCGGAGGTGGCTCCGGGCTTTCGTGCCGGCACGGTGGCCCTTCTCGGGCGGCCGAATGTCGGCAAGTCCACGCTGATGAATCGCATCATCGGCGCGAAGGTCGCGATCGTCACCCCGAAGCCGCAGACGACCCGGCACCGGATCCTGGGCATCCATACCGACGAAAGCCGGCAGATCGTGTTCGTCGATACGCCGGGCATCCACAAGGGCAGCAAGCAGCTGAACCGCAACATGGTGCGCATCGCCTATGCGGCGGCCGAGGAAGCGGATGTGCTCGTGATCATGCAGGATGTCACGCGTCCGCTCGATGGCGGTACGCGGGCGCTGATCGAGCGCTTCGCCGACGGCCGGCTGAAACAGCCGCGCATTCATGTGCTGAACAAGATCGATCGCATTCCGAAGGAACGCCTGCTGCCGCGACTGCAGCAGGTGCAGCAGCTGGATGCGCATGCCGCAGCCTATGTGCCGGTATCGGCCCGCAAGGGGGTGCAGGTCGAGGCGCTGCTCGATGAGATTACCCGATGCCTGCCCGAGCAGGGGCCGCTGTATGACCCGGACTGGTTTACCGATCAGTCGCAGCGCCAGCTGGCGGCGGAATATGTGCGCGAACAGGTGTTCCTGGCCATGCACCAGGAGATTCCGTTCCAGACCGCGGTGGACATCGAGCGCTTCGCCGAGGAGGAACAGGGCATCGAAATCGATGCGGTGATTCTCGTCGGTTCCGAGCGACACAAGCCGATGCTGATCGGCAAAAACGGTGAGCGGCTGAAATCCATCGGCATGCGGGCCCGCCAGGGACTGGAAAACATCCTCGGTGCCCATGTGCGACTGCATCTCTGGGTCAAGGTGGATCCGGACTGGTTCGACCATGCCGGCAGGCTTTCCGAGCTCGGGCTGGGCGGCGACTCCGTATAGCGACGATGGCGCAGGTGCAGGATAGCGCGCTGCTGTTGCGCCGCATTCCCTACGGCGACAGCTCGCTGATCTGCCATCTGCTGACCCGGGAGCACGGCCGCGTGGCGCTGATGGCGCGAGGGGCCCGGCGCGCGCGCAGCGGCTTGCGCGCCAGTCTCCAGCCCCTGCATCACCTGCATGTCAGCTGGAAGAGCGGACGCACGGGCATGGGCACGCTGACCGAGGCCCAGCGCCTGCAACCGCTGCTGGATGAATCCCGTGCGCTGGAGGGGCTGGAGCTGCTGGCGCTGGCCTTCCGGCTCTATCACGAGGGAGATCAGGACGGCTATCGGGAAACGCTGCTGGGACTGGACTTTCTTTCGCGGCGGCCGGCTCCCGAGGGCTGGCTGGGCGCTGTCTGGCTGCTGCTTGAACACGCGGGATGGATCGGCGATCTCGGCCATTGCTGGCGATGTGGATGCAGCGTACCGGCCGAGGCCGAGATGTTCTGGCAGGGGGGGCATCTCTGCTGCCGGAGCTGCGGTGGCGCCAGCATCGTGCAACCGGGGCTGCGGCGCAGCATGGCCGGTGTGCTGGCGACTCCCACGGTCCGGCTTTCCGCCCGCGATGCCCGGGACTGGGAGCAGATGATCGCGCTTGTCATGCGGGAACATGGCGTCAGATTTGCGCCTTCGATCAGCAGCCAGCCGGACTTCAATCGGGCTGCACAGGGGTAGCCGATGCATCTGGGCGTCAACATCGATCATATCGCCACGCTTCGCCAGGCAAGGCGAACGGATTATCCCGATCCGATCGCCGCGGCCCGACTGTGCATCGAGGCCGGAGCCGACGGCATCACCGCGCATCTGCGCGAGGATCGGCGGCATATCCAGGATCGCGACATGCAGGCCCTGGCGGCCATGGCGGCTGCGGGGGAGATGCACCTGAACATGGAGATGGCGGCCACCGATGAAATGGTCGGCATTGCCGTGCGTCTGAAGCCCCAGGCCTGCTGTCTGGTGCCGGAGAAGCGCGAGGAGCTGACGACCGAGGGCGGTCTGGATGTCGCCGGGCATCTGGAGCGCATGCGCAAGGTCGTGGCCAGGCTGGCCGACGCCGGCTGCCGCGTGTCGATGTTCATCGATCCCGATGCCGATCAGATCCGCGCCTCTGCCGAGATCGGCGCGCCGGTCGTTGAGCTGCACACCGGTCATTACGCCAACCTGGAGGGGCAAGAGCGCGAGCGGGAGCTGGAGGCCATCGCCGGGGCGGCGAAGCTGGCGCATGAGCTTGGCCTGATCGTGCATGCGGGCCATGGGCTGACGCTGGCGAACACCCCTGCGATCGTCGCCATTGCCGAGATCGAAGGGTTGAATATCGGCCATGCGATCGTTGCCGATGCCGTCTTCAAGGGGTTGAAACGGGCCGTGGCCGATTTCAAGGCCATCATGGAGCGCGGCTGCTGATGGCCATTGCCGGCATCGGCGTGGATCGCATTCGCATCGTGCGGATCGAACATTCGCTGGAGCGCTTCGGCGAGCGTTTCATTCGCCGCGTCTATACCCCGCTGGAGGCCCGGCAGGCCCGCATGAAGGGGGATCCGGCCCGCCGCTTTGCGATGCTGTTCGCCGCCAAGGAAGCGGTATCCAAGGCGCTGGGGACCGGGTTTCACCAGGGCGTGGCGCCGCACCACATCGAGACGATCCATGAGTCGTCGGGCCGGCCCGTCGTGCGGCTGCATGCCGGTGCATCGCTGGCTGCGGATCGCCTGGGTATCGCGCGCGTGTTCGTTTCCCTGTCCGACGATGACGGCATCGCGATGGCCTTTGCCGTGGCCGAGTCTAAATAACAGGACGCTTGTCCCTGTAGCCGTGGGGCGTCCCGTGTCATGGCGGGAATTGTTTCACCCGGCTTGCGCTGCTATGGTGGTTCCCGCAAACACGGCAAGGGAGGAGCGATGGCGGCGACGAGAATCCTGACCGCAGCCCAGA
This sequence comes from uncultured Zetaproteobacteria bacterium, assembly GCA_964505995.1. GTDB lineage: Bacteria > Pseudomonadota > Zetaproteobacteria > Mariprofundales > Mariprofundaceae > JAJRVH01. The sequence continues at coordinate 1,484 of CAZDLB010000009.1, read as the reverse complement.
TGCGCTGGGCCGACCAGCAGACGATCCGGGCCGGTACGCCGTCGGTGGAGCTGATGGATCGCGCCGGCCGGGCTGTTGCACAGGCGGTGCTTGATCTGCTGCCGGATGCCGGTCGCATCCTGATCGTTGCCGGGCCCGGCAATAACGGCGGTGACGGCTTTGCCGCCGCGTACCATCTGCGGGAACGGAATGTCCCGGTGACCGTGCTCGGCCTGTTTGACCTGGAAAAGCTGAGCGGCGAAAGCCTGGAGCATGCCCGGCGCGCGCGTAAGGCCGGCGCCAAGCTGCGCGAGGCCCATGGCGCGCAGGGTGCGGCCGAGATGGACCGCTGGCTGTCGCGCTCGGTGATGGGCGTGGATGCGATCTTCGGCACCGGTCTTTCCCGCCCGGTCGAGGGCTGGATGGCCGATGCCATCCGGCGTCTGAATGCCTGGGAGCGTCCCGTGCTCAGTGTCGATATCGCAAGTGGCCTGGATGCCGATACCGGTGCGGTGCTCGGTGCCGCGGTGCGGGCCGACTGGACATTGCCGATCGCGGCCAGCAAGTGGGGCCACTGGCTGGCCGAGGGGCGGGAGCGATCCGGGCGCGTGCTGCCGGCGGCGGCGATCGGCATCGGTGATGAGGTGATGCTCCAGGCCTGCCGGACCCAGGCCGATGGCCTGCGCTCGGCAACATTGCTGGATGAAGAAGGGCTGGAGCCTGCATGGCCGCCGCGGCCGCGCATGTCGCACAAGGGGGACTATGGGCATGTCTGGATCTTCGGCGGTTCCGTCGGCTTCAGCGGCGCGCCGATGCTCGCGGCAGAAGGTGCGGCCGCGGCCGGGGCCGGACTGGTCAGTATCGTCTGTCCGGACGAGGTCTGGCCGGTTGTGGCCTCGGGCAGTCTGGAGGTGATGGTGCATCCGCAGGCATCGGCAGCCTGGCGAAGATCCGAGGCCCGGGTCGATGCCGTCGTCGCTGGCCCCGGCTGGGGCAGGCAGCAGGCTGCCATGCTCGAAGAGCTGCTGCAGACGGAGTTGCCGCTCGTTCTCGATGCCGATGCACTGAATATCCTGGCTCAGGATGCTGCACTGCAGCGCCTCCTGACGGATCGGCAGGCGCTGACGGTGCTGACGCCGCATCCGGGGGAGGCCGCCCGCTTGCTGCAGACCGATACCGCAGCGGTGCAGGCCAATCGCAAGCAGGCCATCAAGGCGCTGATCGAGGCGTTCGGCTGCTGGATCGTGCTCAAGGGGCACGCAACCCTGGTGGGATCGCCCGAGGGCGATGTCTATCTCTCGCCATTCGGTTCGCCGCAGATGGCCGTTGGCGGCAGCGGTGACGTGCTTTCCGGCGTCATTGGAGCTGCGCTGGCCGGCCGGCGCAGGCATGGGCTGGATCCCGGTGCGGTCATTTCCGCCGCGGTCGTGCTCCATGGGCTGGCCGGCGAGGAAGCAGGATGGTATCGCGCCGGCGAGCTTGCGGATCGCATCGCGCGCCGACGT